>NZ_JCANUR010000021.1:0-36045 GCF_059569055.1 Sporacetigenium mesophilum DSM 16796
ATAAATGGTGTGTTAATTGACCTACTGTTTAATTTTCAAAGTTCAATACTTTTGCCCTTTTCTTAAGGACAAGTAATACTATATCACCTAATATAAAGTAAGTCAATATTATTTTTTATTTTTTTTTATAATCTTTCATATTCCTTTTTTAATCTTTCTATTATCTTACGTTCTGCCCTAGATACTGTCATTTGTGATACGCCTAATTCTTTTGCAATAATTGATTGAGTTTTATCTTCAATGAATCTATCTTTAAATATTTTAGATTCAATATCGTTTAAATTTTTTATAAACTTATTGATAAAATCTGCATTCTCCAAATTTGAAAAATTTAAATCTTCTTGACCTATAGTATCCATAAGAGTTATATCTTTATCTTCTGATTCATTATTATTTGATATATCTAAAGACATTGGTTGATATCCATAAGACGCTTCCATTGCTTCCAAAACTTCTTCTTCTGTACAATTTAGTTCTTCTGCAATATCTTTAGGTTTCGGCTTTTTATGATATCTTTGTTGTAATTCTAAATTTACCTCATTTACTTTCCTTGATAATTCTTGTATTCTTCTAGGAACCTTTAATGTCCATACCTTATCTCTAAAGTATTTTTTTATTTCTCCCATTATTGTAGGAGTAGCAAAACTTGAAAATTCATATCCTTTTTCAGGATTATATCTGTCAATAGCATATATGAGTGCTAATGATGCTATTTGATAAATATCTTCAAATTCTACACCTTTATTTATATACTTTTTTGAGAGTATATTGGCTAGATACATATGCCTCTCAATTAAAATGTTTCTTATATCTATATCTCTATTATTAGAGTAAATTGCAAAGAGTTGTTTTGTATCCAAGCTATTATAATTTGTAGCATTAGCTACGCGTTTCATTAAATATCATCTCCTATGTATTTAATCATCCTTACATTAGTTCCTTTATTTCCTTCAGACTTTATTTCTAATTCGTCCATTAAAGTTTTTATTATAAATAGCCCTAGTCCACTTTCTCTTGGATTTTCTAAATCTGGTTCTCCTATAGACTCGATATCACAACCCTTGCCTTTGTCTTGTATATTTACAACTATTCCATTATGTAAGACTTCAAATTCTATGTTAAATTTATCATCATAGCTATGTTTTATAGCATTTGTACAAGCTTCTGATACTGCTACTTTTATATCTTCAATATCATCTAAATTAAATCCAATCTTATTAGCTATTCCAGAAACAGTAAGTCTTATAATCCCAACATATTCTGGTTTGGCTGGTACTTCCATTTTTAAAGATTCATAACTCAAAGTTATCCCTCCACTTTAAATATTTTATCTAATCCTGTTATATTAAATATCTTTCTAACATTTTTCTTTGTATTAGTTATATATATATCCCTATCATTTTCTTTTAATCTTTTTAATACTCCTATAAGAGCTCCTAATCCCGTAGAATCTATGTAATCTAAGTTAGTCATATCTAGCTTTATATCAGCTGATTGTTTTGAAATTAAATTAATTAAATTTTCCTTTACCTCATTAGCTGTGGATACATCTATTTCACCACTTAAACAAACATCCCATAAACTGTTACTTTCATTTAGTTGACTTTTTATATTTATAGACATATTAATCCTCCTTTATTTTCTAGATATGATTTTTAATAATTTTCCTATATTTGTTATACTGCTTAGTATATCTATAAATTTATCTGTATTTTTAGTTATTCCAGCTAAATTTTCTATTGTTTCATGTATGTGTCTCTCATTATAATCTACTATCTTGTAAGCTTTATTCAACATATTAGTTGCGCTCTTTATTAATATACATAGATATATAGATACTCCTAGTATCCCTAACCCAATAAATATAGCACCTATTTGCCACCCCATAGCATTCATTATTTGTTCTCTCCCTCTTCATCAAAAGTCTTACTTATAATCAATTCTTTTTCTTGTATCTCTATGTCATCTTCATTGAATTTTTCTATAATTTCAGATAATCTATTTCCTATCAACTTTAACGTGTCGTTAATACCTTCTGTAGGGTCATCCTTATATTCCTGATATTTATCTTTTATTCCTGATCTTAAATCAGACCCCTTTTTAGGTGAAAACAATAAAGCTAGTATAGCTCCAAGTATAGACCCTAATATAAAATATCCCTTTTTTCCTGCCATAAACTATCCCCTTCCTAAATTTTTCAGCTTAATTTTGTCATATATTTATATTATATACTAATTATAAAAAATTCGCTATGCTCATGTCGCCAACAACCTTGAGGATCAGGTCTGTTGCTCAAATGTATCAGTTGGATATTATAACTTATCCAAAGAACAGATAAATTATAATATCCTTGTAATTTAAAAAAGAATAGGATACAATCCTATTCTTCTCCCTTTATTTTAGATATTGATACTACATTAACTTCACCTTCAGTTTTTATAAGTTTAACCCCACTTGTAACTCTACCGAATAGTGATATTTCATTTACTCTAAGTCTTATTAATACTCCATTAGAGTTTATTATCATTATTTCATCTTCATCGTTTACTATATCAACACCTGCAAGTTTTCCTGTTTTTTCGTTTATATTATATGTCTTTATTCCTTTTCCAGCTCTAGTTTGAATTCTATATTCTTCAATAGATGTTCTCTTACCATAACCATTTTCACTAACTACTAATAATTCGGTTCCATCTTTGCATAAATCCATAGATATTACATTATCATCTTTACCTAGATTTATACCCTTAACTCCCATAGCAGATCTTCCCATATATCTTATATCTTTTTCACTAAATCTTATAGACATTCCATTTCTTGTTGCTAATAATATTTCTTGATTTCCGTCTGTAAGTTTTACTGATATAAGTTCATCTTCATCTCTTAATCCTACAGCAATTAATCCTGATTTGTTTATATTTTTAAATTCAGATATCTTAGTCTTTTTAACTATACCGTTTTTAGTTGCTAATAATAAGTATTCATTTTTATCTCTCTCGTCTATAGGTATAAGAGTAGTTATCTTTTCATCACCTGTTAATTGAAGTATGTTTACTATAGCTGTTCCTTTTGCTTGTCTTTTTCCTTCTGGCAGCTCATATGCATTTAATTTATATACTTTACCCTTATTAGTAAAGAATAAAATGCTATTGTGAGTTGTCGTTGTTATTAGATGTTGCACAAAGTCTTCTTCTCTTGTAGTTAAGGCTGAAATTCCTCTTCCACCTCTTTTTTGGCTTTTGTAAGTGTCAGCAGGAAGTCTCTTAATATAACCAAAATGAGTTAATGTTACAGCTATTTCTTCAACGTCTATAAGATCACGCATGTCTATTTCTCCTTCAGCATGTCTTATTTCAGTTTTTCTTTCATCTTGATAATTTTCTTTTATTATTGTTATTTCTTGTTTTATAACGTTTAAAAGAATTCTCTCATCACCTAATATTTCTCTTAGTCTATTTATCTTTTTAATTATCTCTTCATATTCTTGATCAATTTTTGATCTCTCTAGACCTGTAAGCCTTTGAAGTCTCATGTCAAGTATAGCTTGAGCTTGTATTTCTGTTAAGCTGAACTTACTCATTAAGCCATCTTTTGCTTCTTGACCATTTTTAGAGGCTCTTATAACTCTTATAACCTCATCTATATTATCTAGTGCTATTTTTAATCCTTCTAGTATATGAGCTCTTTGCTCTGCTTTATTAAGATCAAATTTAGTTCTTCTAGTTACAACGTCTTTTTGATGTTGCACATAATGATATAACATTTCTTTTAGGTTTAGTACCTTAGGCTCTCCATTTACTAATGCAAGCATTATTATACTAAATGTATCTTCCATTTGAGAATGTTTATATAACTTATTAAGTATTATATTTGCATTTACGTCTCTTTTAAGTTCTATAACTATTCTCATACCATTTCTATTACTTTCATCTCTTAAATCAGATACACCCTCTATTTTCTTTTCTTTTACGAGGTCAGCTATTTTTTCTACTAACTTAGCTTTATTTACTTGATATGGTATTTCTGTAACTATTATTTGTTGTCTTCCCTTACCTAAATCTTCTATAGTTGCTCTAGCTCTAACCTTTACTTTTCCTCTACCTGTTTTGTATGCATCAACTATATTTTCCTTACCCATTATTATTGAAGATGTAGGAAAATCTGGACCCTTTACATAAGTCATTAAATCTTCTACACTACAATCTTCATTGTCCATAAGATGTATAGCAGCATCTATTACTTCTCCTAGATTGTGTGGAGGAATAGATGTAGCCATACCAACTGCTATACCACTTGATCCATTTACTAACAAATTAGGAAATCTAGCTGGTAAGACTGAAGGCTCTTCTAAAGATTCATCAAAGTTAGGTGTAAAATCTACAGTTTCTTTTTCTATATCCCTAAGTAATTCAAGTGATAATTTGCTCATTTTTGCTTCTGTATAACGCATTGCTGCTGGAGAATCTCCATCTACAGATCCAAAGTTCCCGTGACCATCAACAAGCGGATATCTAGTAGAAAAATCCTGTGCCATTCTAACCATTGCAAAATAAACTGCAGTATCTCCATGTGGGTGATACTTACCTAAAACGTCTCCGACTAGACGAGCCGACTTTCTGTATGGCTTATCTGGAGTCATATTTAATTCATTCATAGCATATAATATTCTTCTATGAACAGGCTTAAGACCATCTCTAACATCTGGAAGAGCACGTCCAACTATAACACTCATCGCATAATCTATATACGATTTTCTCATCTCATCTTCTATTTCAACAGGGAGTACCCTATTCATTTCATCCATTTATAACATCTCCTTCCTATACATCTAAGTTTTTAACGTATCTTGCATTTTCTTGTATGAATTCTCTTCTAGGAGCTACCTTATCTCCCATTAACATAGAGAATATTTCATCAGCTGCTGCTGCGTCTTGTACAGAAACTTGAAGTAATGTTCTTGTCTCTGGATTCATTGTTGTGTCCCAAAGTTGTTCTGCATTCATCTCTCCAAGACCTTTGTATCTTTGTAATTCTACACCATTTCTTCCTATCTCTTCTAACAATTGGTTTAGCCCTTTATCTGAATAAACATAGTGCTCTTGCTTTTGCTTCTTAACTTTATATAGTGGCGGCTGTGCTATATAAACATATCCGTTTTCTACAAGCGGTTTCATATATCTGAAGAAGAATGTAAGTAGTAATGTTCTAATATGTGCTCCATCTACGTCTGCATCTGTCATTATTACTATTTTATGATATCTAAGTCTTGCAGGGTCAAAATCATCACTAACACCACATCCAAATGCTGTTATCATATTTCTTATTTCATCTGATGATAATATCTTATCTAATCTAGACTTTTCGACGTTTAGTATTTTACCTCTTAGTGGTAAAATAGCTTGGGTAGCTCTATCTCTACCTTGTTTAGCAGAGCCTCCAGCTGAGTCCCCTTCCACTAGATATACCTCACTTTTTGCAGGATCCTTTTCTGAACAATCCGCTAGTTTACCTGGAAGTGATGTGCTTTCTAGTATACTTTTTCTTCTAGTTAACTCTCTTGCTTTTTTAGCAGCTTCTCTAGCTCTCTGTGCTCTCAATGCTTTATCTGCTATTATTCTACCTGTAGATGGATTTTCTTCTAAAAATCCTCCAAATTCCTCTACTGTTATACCATCAACTATACTTCTTACTTCCATATTTCCTAATTTTGTTTTAGTTTGACCTTCAAACTGAGGTTCTGGAAGCTTAATAGATATTATGGCAGTAAGACCTTCTCTTATATCTTCGCCTAATAAGTTAGGATCTTTTTCTTTTATATAATTATTTTTTCTAGAGTATTCATTGATGACCTTTGTTAGTGCTGCTTTAAATCCACTTAAGTGAGTACCACCTTCGTGTGTGCTTATATTATTAGCAAAGGAATGTATGTTCTCTGTATAACCATCAGTATACTGCATTGCTATTTCAACAATATAATCATTTACTTGTTTTTCTATATAAACTATATCTTCATGTATAGCACTTCTACTTTTATTTAAATGTTTTATGAATTCTACTAGTCCCCCATTGTAAAGAAACTCTTTTTTCTTTTCTCTTTCTTCTCTTTTATCTTCTAGTACTATTTTTATTCCTTTATTTAAAAATGCAAGTTCTCTAAGCCTATGTTCTAATGTTTCATATTTAAAATCTACTTCTTCAAATATTGTTGCATCAGGCTTAAATGATATAATAGTACCTGTATAATTAGACTTTCCTGTTTCTTCTATTGGGCTTAATGGAATTCCCTTTTCATATTTTTGAACATATGACTTTCCATCTCTATGAACTTCAGCTACTATCCATTCAGATAAAGCATTAACTACAGATACACCAACTCCATGTAGTCCTCCAGAAACCTTATATCCTCCACTACCGAATTTACCTCCAGCGTGAAGTACTGTTAATACTGTTTCTAATGTGGATTTTCCAGTTTGAGGATGAACTTCAACAGGTATACCTCTACCATTATCTTTTATCAGTACGCTTCCGTCATTATTTAGGCTCACATATATTTCTGAACAATAACCTGCTAAGGCCTCATCTATACTATTATCAACTACTTCATAAACCAAGTGATGTAATCCTCTAGGACCTGTCGACCCTATATACATACCAGGTCTTTTTCTAACAGGATCAAGTCCTTCTAATACTTGAATCTGACTTGCACCGTATTCTTGTTTCATTTTACTTCCTCCTTTTCTGAAGATTATATTTTATTCTATACTTGTAACGCTACCTTTTTCTATATTAAATACAGTTACATCCTTATTACTAAATATTTTTTTATGAGAATGTTCAGCTGTAGTTATAAACATTTGAACTTGTTTTAAATTGTTAACTAATAGCTTTTGTCTATTTTCATCTAATTCACTAAATATGTCATCAAGTAGTAATATTGGATATTCTCCAACTTCTTTATTTATTAGTTCTATCTCTGATAATTTTAGCGATATAGATGCAGTTCTCTGTTGCCCCTGTGAACCATAAAGCCTTACATCCAAATTATTTATATATATTTCAATATCATCTTTATGAGGGCCAATTTTAGTTACTCTTGTAAATTTATCACTTTTTCTGTTTTTTTTTATATTTTCTAAGAATTTTTCTTTAACACTTTCTAAATTATCTTCAAAACTTATATTTACTTGATTTTTATAAATTATATTTAGATCTTCAATTTCACCTGTTAGCTTGCAGTGTATTTCTTTTGATATATTTTTTATCTTTTCTATAAAATCCCTTCTGTATATGTATATATAGCTTCCATAGTTAGCCATACTTTCATCATACACATCTAATAAGTTTTCATCTATAATTGTTTCTTTTAGCAACTTATTTCTTTGAAATAATATTTTGTTGTAATTGGTTATACAGCTATAGTATCTAGGTACTATTTGGCTTATCTCTCTATCTATGAAATTTCTTCTCTCTTTAGGTCCTTCTTTAACTAATTTTAAGTCTTCAGGTGAAAATATTACTACGTTTAAATTACCTAATAATTGAGATATCTTTTCGATATATATTTTATTTATTTTTATTCCCTTTTTATTATTTTTATTTAATGCAACTTCTATTAAGTTATTTCTATTTTCCTTTATAAAACTTCCGCCTACATATCCATTATCTTTTTCAAACTTTATCATTTCCTTATCTTTATTCGTCCTAAATGATTTTCCAATTGATAATAAATATATTGCCTCAACTATATTTGTTTTTCCTTGGCCATTTTTACCTATAAATAAATTTATTTTATCATTAAAGTTTAAATATAGTTCTTCATAATTTCTAAAATTTATAAGTTTTAAATTATTAAGATGCACAAAAAGCGCTCCTTTATAGTACTTTTATTTTTATACCTTCAGCTTCTATTATATCCCCTGGTTTTATTTTTTTACCCCTTTGGTATTCTACTTGCCCATTAATTTTTATAAAACCTTCTTGTATAAGATATTTAGCATGTCCACCTGTAGAAGCTATATCTATTAATTTTAACAGCTGATCTAGTTTTATAAACTCAGTATCTATTTTTATTTCTTGCATGTAATGTATCCTCCTATACTAATTCACATAAAATCAATGTAAATATATATTATATCATAAAAACCCAACATAATTGTTGGGCTTTATTTATATATTATGACGATATTCTAACTGGAAGTAATAAATAAGTATACTTAATCTCACCTACTGGCTTTATTATACAAGGATTTACATTAGTAGTAAATTCAAGATATATTTCATCACTATCTATTATTTTTAAGGCTTCTATAAGATATCTTGAGTTAAAAGCTATATCTAAATACTCACCTTCTAATTGTATTTTTACTTCTTCATAGACATTTCCTTTTTCTGAATTAGATGTTATGGCAATTGATGTATCCCTAATTGATAGCTTTATTAAATTGTTTTTTTCTGACTGAGCTAATAGAGATGCTCTTTCTATACTATTTAGAAAATCCCTAGTCTTCGCCTTTACTCTTAAATTATACTCCCTTGGTAGTAACTTTTTATAGTCAATAAATTCTCCTTCTAGAAGTCTAGTTATTATCTTTGTATCATCAACTATAAATACAGCATTCTTTTCATCTATTCCTATTTTTATATTATCTTCTTCATTTGAAATAAGGCTATTTATATCACTTAATGTTTTTCCTGGAATAATTACTTTATTATTACTTATATTATTTTTAATTTGGCCACCTCTAACAGCCAGTCTATAACCATCTATCGCTATTAAATTTATATTATTATTATCTATCTCTAACAATTCTCCCATAAGAATTGGCTTTGTTTGATCTTGAGATATTGCAAAAACAGTTTGTTTTATCATATTTTTTAATAAGTCCTGTGGTATTTCATATAATGAATGTTCATCTACTTCTGGTAATTGTGGATAATCTATTGGATTATCTCCTTTTATTTTAAATCTTGAGTTTTCACAATTAATATATACGTTATTATCTTTATCAGTTTCTATTTCAATAAAAGAATCTGGTAATTTTCTTATGATATCCCCAAATAACCTTGAATTTACAATAATTGAACCTGATTCTATTACTTCAGCTTGTGTATAAGTTTGAATACCTAGCTCTAAGTCATATCCAGTTAGTTTTAAATTTCCATCTTCAGTTGTTAAAAGAATACCTTTTAATATATCTAGAGTAGTTTTATTACTAATAGCTTTTTGAACTATAGATATTTTATTAGATAATAGTTTTTGGTTACAAATAAGCTTCACTGTGGATAACCTCCTTAAACGATTTTTAGGAAATAAATATAAAAAATATTAGTAGTAATAGTAGTAGGTGTTGTTGATTATGTTAATAAGTATTACAACAATAATGACTCCATGGCCTAGGACATGTTGATAAAATGTTAATATGTGTGTTATTTTTTTATGCATAATATGAGCATAAGTTTTTGAATGAAAAAGTTATAAACAAGATACTAACATGTTATTAGACAATATATGTTAATAACCTAGCCCTTTAAATCTGACATAATTTTGATTATTTTATCTTTTATATCTGACCCAGACTCAATCTCAGTAGATATTTTATCATGGGCATGCATAACAGTAGTATGATCCCTACCCCCAAACTCTTCGCCTATTTTAGGAAGAGATAAGTCAGTTAATTCTCTACATATATACATAGCTACTTGTCTTGGATATGATATAGATCTTGTTCTTTTCTTAGAATTAAAATCTTCCATTTTTATTCCAAATACATCTACTACCTTTTCTTTAATCCTATTTACTGTAATTTCCTCTGTTTTAGAGTTAGTTATTATATCTTTTAAAGCTTCTGTCGCTAATTCAAGACTTACGGTTCTATTTGTAAGAGAAGAGTAAGCAACTACCCTTGTTAGAGCTCCTTCTAATTCTCTTATATTAGATTTAATGTTTTTTGCTATATAGGCCATAACCTCATTAGGAACATCTATAGTCTCTAGTTGAGCCTTTTTTCTAAGAATTGCTACTCTAGTTTCAAAGTCAGGAGCTTGAATATCAGTTATTAAGCCCATTTCAAATCTAGATCTAAGTCTATCTTCTAAGGTTGGTATTTCCTTTGGAGTTCTATCGCTAGAAATGATGATTTGTTTATTAGCTTCATGAAGAGTGTTAAATGTATGGAAAAATTCTTCCTGAGTTCTTTCTTTACCAGCTATAAATTGAATATCATCTATTAAAAGGACATCTACATTTCTGTACTTATTTCTAAACTCTTCGTTTCTATCATCTTTTATTGAATTTATAAGTTCATTAGTGAATTTTTCTGAAGAAACGTATGCAATTTTTGCGTCTTTTTTCTGATCTAAAATATGATGACCTATGGCATGCATTAAGTGAGTTTTTCCTAAACCAACTCCCCCGTATAAAAACAAAGGATTATAAGCTTTTGCTGGAGATTCAGCTACAGCTACACATGCGGCATGGGCAAACCTATTGCTATTGCCTATAACAAAAGTATCAAATGTGTACTTTGGGTTAAGGTTAGGATGGGAATTTTTTTGATTGTCGCTTGTTCTTTCTATTTCTTCATTCTTTACTTCATCTTCATCAAGAACAAATTTAACCTTATATCTTTTAAAAGAAAGTTGATTTATAGAACTTTCAATTAAATTTAGATATCTATCCTCTAATATACTTTTTGTAAAGTCATTTGGAACTAGAAGAACGAGAAGGTTATCAGTTCTTTTTAAAGGTTTTATTTGTTTAAAAAAAGCATTAAAACTAGGAGGAGAAAGCTCACCCTTTATTAGCTGTAAGGCCTTATCCCATAGAGAAACTATATCCATAATAAAAACCTCCGTACAAAAAATAATTAACATTTTCCACAAAATAATCAACAGCTTAACTATATATAAATAAAAAAGTATATGGTAAATAAATTATAAAATTTATATATGGACAAGTATGTGTATAACCTAAAATAAATAATAATTTATTTATTCATAAAAACTTTATAAACAGGATAAGAATAACTTATTAATAATATAAACAAGCAAAAAATACAGTATATAACAAGAGTATTATCAATGAGTTTAAAAGTTATTCACAATTGTATCCACAACATGTGCATAACTTTAATATAGTTGAAAAAGTTATAAACATTATCAACAAGTATTTCTATAATATCAGAATAACTAACAAACTTCAATATTTTGTCGACAAATTATCCACAATAATAACCATATGTTGATATATTTTTACACATATAATAACAGCCTATAATTTTCAAAAATAATTGACAACAAATATAAAAGGTTTTATAATTGTATGTGTTATGCTTACTTTGAGGGTAAAGTGATTATTATAAATAGAATTAAATTTTGAAAGGCGGTGCTTTAAGGATGAAAAGAACTTATCAGCCAAAGAAAAGACAAAGAAGCAAAGAGCATGGATTTAGAAAAAGAATGAGTTCTAAAGCTGGAAGAAATATCTTAAAATCAAGAAGATCAAGAGGTAGAAACAGATTAACTCATTAATAATTTAAAAGGGCTGCTTTTTAGCGGCCTTTTTGTGTAATCTCTTATATTTTTACCATGGAGGATATATATATGGATTTTAATAATACTATAGGATTAAAAAAAGATGCTGACTTTAGAAAAATATATAAACATGGTAAATCTTTTGCTAATAAATACTTAGTAGTATATATATTAAAAAACAACTTAAATATCAATAGAGTAGGGTTTTCAGTTTCTAAAAAAGTAGGTAAAAGTATAATAAGAAATAGAGTTAGAAGATTATTAAAAGAATCTTATAGATTAAGTTGTGATGAAAATATAGAAGTTGGATATGACTTAATATTTATTGCTAGAATTCCTAGTAATGAATCTGATTATAAAACTATACATAAAGCAATGATAAATGTAATAAAAAAGACTAAGATTACTAGTACATTATAGATATATATTAAGGAGGATATAATTTGAATAAATTTATAAAAATATTTAAAGGTATAAGTACAATTATATCTAATTTATTTATATTATTAATAAGATTTTATCAAAAATTTATATCACCTTTAAAAGGTCAAACCTGTAGGTTTTATCCTACATGCTCTCAATACTCCTTAGAAGCTTTTAAAAAGTATAATACTTTTAAAGGAATATATCTATCTACAAAACGAATACTAAAATGCCATCCATTTCATCATGGAGGATATGACCCTCTACAATAATAGGTTACTAAATTAGGAGGTATTAAATTGGACATAGTAAATATTCCATTAGGTCACATTCTTAGAGTTGCATACGAAATACTTGGTAGCTATGGTTGGGCTATAGTAGCCTTTACAATACTTATTAAATTAGTATTACTACCATTATCTCTAAGTCAATTAAAGTCAATGAAGGGTATGCAAGATGTACAGCCAAAAGTAAAAGAAGTACAAGAAAAGTACAAAAATAACCCAGAAAAACAAAATGCAGAAATAATGAAGCTATATAAGGAATACAAGGTAAATCCTATGGCAGGATGCTTACCATTATTAATACAGTTTCCGATATTAATAGGTTTATTTAATGTGTTAAGGTACCCTGTGAAATATGGTGTTTTTGTAAATGAAGCAGCTCTTAAAATGGCGGATATAGGTTTTTTATGGATGCCAAATTTAACAGAGAGAGATATTATTTTAGCAGTACTTTCAGGTGTAACTACTTATTTAACATCTGCTATGACTACTACAAAAGAAGCTCAACAACAACCTGCTCAAAAAATGATGCTATATATGATGCCAATTATGATGTTCTGGTGGGGTTTAAGTTTCCCTGCAGGATTAACATTATATTGGACAGTAAGTAACGTATTCCAATTAGCACAACAATATTTTATAACAAATCCTTTAAAGGCTAAAGCTAACAAACCTAGGGAGGAATAGAAAAGAATGAGAATTCTAGAAATGACAGGGAAAACTATAGATGAAGCTATAAATAAAGCATTAACTCAGTTAAATGTATCAAAAGACGATGTAGACATAGATATATTAGAGAATCCAAGTAAAGGCTTCTTAGGTATAATTGGGAATAAAGAAGGTAAAATTAGAGTCACAGTGAAAGAAAAAGAAATAGAAAAGGATTTAGATATAGTAGATATAGCTAAAAACTTCGTACAAAATATTATAAATAGTATGAAAATAGATGCAACAGTTAATGTGGAAGAAGATAATGAGACTATAAAAATAGACGTACTTGGAGAAGATGCAGGATGTCTAATAGGAAGAAGAGGAGAGACTCTAGATTCTATACAATTTTTAGCAGGGCTTGCAGTTAATAAAAATAAAAATAACAGTCATAAGAGAGTTTTAGTAGATATAGAAAACTATAGATCAAAAAGAGAAGAATCTTTAATAAGATATGCAAAAAAGACTGCTAGAGAAGTTGCTAAAACGAGAAAAACAAAGAAGTTAGATTATATGAATCCATATGAAAGAAGAATAATACATGCTGCTCTTCAAAATGATTCATATGTAAATACTTACAGCGAAGGAATAGACCCTTATAGAAGATTAGTTATAGAATATAAAGGTAGATAATATAAAAAATAACCTCCTATATCCAGGAGGTTATTTTTAATTGATTCCTTTGACTTTTATATTTATTATATATAATATTTAGATTAAGGAAATAATTAGAATAAAGAGATGTATAATGGCTTAATTAAATAGATAAGAGGTGGTTATTATGTTTATAGATGATACTATAGCAGCGATTGCAACTGCACCTGGAGAAGGTGGAATTGGAATTATAAGATTAAGTGGAGAAAAATCAATAGATATTACAGAAGATATATTTAAATCTATGTCTGGAAAAAAGATTGTTGAATACAACCCGAGAACGTTAATATATGGTCATATTGTAGATGATGGAAATATAGTAGATGAGGTTTTGGTAGCGTATATGAAAGCTCCGCATTCGTATACAAAAGAAGAAGTTATTGAGATAAATTGTCATGGTGGTTTTATATCGGTTAAAAAAATACTGCAACTTATATTATCTAAAGGTGCTCGACTTGCAGACCGTGGAGAATTCACTAAGCGAGCATTTTTAAATGGAAGAATCGACTTATCACAGGCTGAAGCTATAATAGATGTTATAAAGTCAAAAACAGATTTAGCTCATAATGTTGCTCAAAACCAATTAGAAGGGTCTTTATCTAATAAAATAAAAGATTTAAGATATAAAGTCACAGAGATATTAGCCCAAATAGAAGTTTCTATAGATTTCCCAGACGAAGATGTAGAGCATATAACATATGAAACACTTTATAGGAAATCACTAGAACTTAGAGATGAAATAAAAACACTATACAATAGTGCGGAAAGTGGAAAGATATTAAGAGAAGGACTTAAGACAGTTATAGTAGGTAAGCCTAATGTAGGGAAGTCTTCACTTCTAAATGCAATATTAGGCGAATCAAGGGCGATAGTAACAGATGTACCAGGAACAACAAGAGACGTTATTGAAGAATTTATTAATATAAATGGAATTCCACTAAAGGTTATTGATACGGCAGGTATAAGAGAGACAGAGGATATTGTTGAAAAAATAGGTGTTGAAAAGTCAAGAGAGTTTTTAGGAAGTGCAGACCTTGTAATAGTAGTTTTGGATGCATCTAAAAATTTAAGTGAAGAAGATATCAATATATTACAAAATATAAAGGACAAAAAAGCCTTAGTTTTAATAAATAAAACTGATTTACCACAACAACTAGAAGAAGAAAAATTAAAAGAATATATAACTGAAGATAGTATAATAAAAATATCAGCTATAGAAAGCAAAGGATTAAAAGATTTAGAAGATAAAATAGAAAATATGGTTTATAGTGGTGATATAAGACATAGCTCAGATGTTATAATCACTAATTCTAGACATAAAGATGCATTAAGCAAGGCTATTAAATCAATAGATGATGCAATAAAGGCTTTAGAAGATAGCATGCCACTTGATTTCGTGGAAGTAGACTTTAAAAATATATGGGATTATTTAGGCTATATAAATGGAGATACAGTGACAGAAGATTTACTAGATACAATTTTTAATAATTTCTGTATAGGAAAATAGGTTTTTCGTGAAACTTTAATTTGTGAAACGTAGGAAGGATGACAAATATGCAAAAATTCGAGGCAGGAAATTATGATGTAGTAGTTATAGGAGCAGGACATGCAGGATGTGAGTCAGCTTTAGCTACAGCTAGAATGGGTCATAAAACACTAGTTATAACTATGTCTCTAGACTCTATAGCATTAATGCCATGTAACCCATCTATAGGTGGAACAGGTAAAGGCCAATTAGTTAAAGAGATAGATGCCTTAGGTGGAGAGATGGGTATAAATATAGATAAGACATTTATACAAAGTAGAATGCTAAATACAGCTAAAGGACCTGCTGTTCATTCATTAAGAGCTCAGGCTGACAAGTATAAATATCATAAAGAAATGAAAACAACTATTGAAAACGAAGAAAATATAGATCTAGTAATGGATGAAGTTATAGATATAATACATGAAGATAATGTTGTAAAAGGGGTTATTACAAAGCAAGGAGCTATATATAATTCAAAGGTAGTTATATTAGCTACAGGAGTTTATTTAAATTCAAAAGTTTTTATGGGAGAATTAACTTTTTATGAAGGACCAAATGCACTAGGGTTTTGCAGTCACTTAACTGATAAGTTAGTGAACTTAGGACTTAGAATGAGAAGGTTTAAAACAGGAACTCCAGCGAGAGTTCATAGAGACAGTATAGATTATACTGTTATGGAGATACAAGAGGGCGATGAAAAAATAACTCCTTTTTCATTTATGAACGATAAATTAAATAAAAGACAAGAGCCTTGCTATTTGACAAGAACAACTAGTAAGACACATGAAATAATAATGAATAATCTAAACAGATCGGCAATGTATGGAGGAGAAGTAGAAGGTACAGGTCCTAGATATTGTCCATCTATAGAAGATAAGGTTGTTAGATTTAACGATAAGCCTTCACATCAAATTTTTATAGAACCAGAGGGATTAGACACAAAGGAAATGTATATACAAGGAGTGTCTACAAGCTTGCCGTATGAAGTACAAATTGAAATGTATAGATCTATTACAGGTCTTGAAAACTGCAAACTTATGAGACCAGCTTACGCAATAGAATATGATTGTGTAGATCCAACTCAGCTTAAGCCAACACTAGAAATAAAAGGAGTAGAAAATCTATTTAGTGCAGGACAGTTTAATGGAACATCTGGATATGAAGAAGCAGCATCACAAGGTCTAATAGCAGGAATAAATGCAGGTTTAAAAATACAAGGAAAAGATCCTTTTATACTAGATAGATCTGAAGCATATATTGGAGTATTATTAGACGATTTAGTAACTAAAGGAACTAATGAACCATATAGAATGATGACTTCAAGGTCTGAATATAGATTATATTTAAGACAAGATAATGCAGATATGAGATTGACGAAAAAAGGATATGAAATAGGTTTAGTTAAAGAAGAAAGATACAGTAGATTTTTATACAAAAAGCAACAAGTTGAAAATGAAATAAAAAGACTAAAAGAAGAAAGAGTAACTCCAAATGAAGTGAATAATATTTTAGAGGAAATAGGATCATCACCTATAAAAGTAGGTATATCTTTATATGATTTTTTAAAAAGACCAGAAATAGGATATGAGATAATAGATAACATAGGAAAAGGTGCTGAAAATGATGTTTTAGATTCAGTAAAAGAACAATGTGCTATAATGATAAAGTATGAAGGTTATATAGAAAAGCAATTAAGACAAATAGACCAATTCAAAAAGCTAGAAAATAAAAAATTAAATGAAGACATAGATTACTCTAAGATAGAGGGGTTAAGAATTGAAGCTAGACAAAAGCTTAATGATATAAAACCTATATCTATAGGGCAAGCTTCACGTATATCAGGAGTTTCTCCGGCTGATATCTCCGTATTACTTATATACTTAGAACAAATGAAAAGAAGTAAGGGGGGTAAAAATGAATAATATAGATATATTAAAAAATGGTATAAATCAATTTGGAATTCAAATAAATGATGAAAAAATAAATAAGTTTGTTAGGTATAAAGACTTACTTTTAGAATGGAATCAAAAAATAAATTTAACTGCTATAGAAGATGAAAAAGAAATATATATAAAGCATTTTATAGATTCAGTTTCTTCTATAACAAAAGGATATATAAAAGACGATATATCTATAATAGATGTTGGAACGGGAGCCGGATTTCCAGGAATACCACTTAGAATATGCCTTGATAATATAAACTTAACATTACTTGATTCTCTTAATAAAAGAATTAATTTTTTAGAGGACGTTTGTACTCAAAATAATTTAGAAAATGTTAAGTTTATACATGGTAGGGCGGAGGATTTTGGACAAAATCCTGATTTTAGAGAAAAATATGATGTAGCTACAGCTAGGGCAGTAGCTGGTCTTCCAGTACTTTTAGAATATTGTACACCTTTTATAAAGGTGGGAGGATACTTTGTATGTTTAAAAGGTCCAAATGCTGATGCTGAATTAGAAGAATCTAAAAAAGCAATGGAAGTTCTGGGAGTTGAATTTGTAGAAAAAATCGACATAAATTTACCTTACACAGAATTAAAACATAATATATTAGTGTTGCAAAAAGTCAGAAATACTGATGACAAATACCCTAGAAAAGCTGGAAAACCATCAAAAAGCCCTATAAAATAGATAGAAAAATGTCAAAAAACTTTTTTATTTCCCGAGAAATAATTTAATTTGTTTTATAAAAAATACTAGAAATTAAGAGGATTATGGATTGTTGTGCAGAAATATTATATGGGAAATACTTATTAATTGGGAAATTTTTATTTAAATATATTACTTCTGAACGAGAGAGGGATTTTATGGAAGAAAGAAGAGTTATGGATATACCTATAGACCTTATAGACCCAAATCCTTACCAGCCTCGAAAGGTATTTTCACAGTCCGCGCTTGAAGAATTAAGTGAATCTATTAAGGCATATGGGATTTTACAACCTATAACAGTTAGGAAGATAAATGATAATAAATACGAGTTAGTAGCAGGAGAAAGAAGATTAAGAGCTGCAAAACTAGCTAAGTTACCTACAGTACCAGCTATAATAAACAATATGTCTGATGAATATTCAGCTGTACTAGCTTTGCTAGAAAACTTACAAAGAGAAGATTTAAATTTTATAGAAGAAGCTTTGGGTTATGAAAACTTAATAAAAGATCATAGCTTTACGCAACAACAATTAGCAGAAAAACTAGGGAAAAATCAATCGACTATAGCTAATAAGCTTAGGATATTAAGACTACCTGATGATATAAAAAATAGTTTAGTAGAAAACAATTTAACTGAAAGACATGCTAGAGCTTTATTAAAATTACCAGATGAAGAACTAATGAGAACTGTTTTGGATAAGGTAATAAAAGGTGAATTAACAGTTAAGAATACAGAAAAACTTATAAAAGATTTACTAAAGGATATAGAAAATACAAAAGAACCAGAAAAAAAGCAAATAGTAAAAATAGCAAATATGAATTTGAAAATATATCTGAATACTATGAAACAGGCTTATGACTTTATACTAAATACAGGCATAGATGCTAAGTACAAGGAAACAGATAAGGGAGATTATGTTGAAGTTGTAGTTAAGATTCCAAAACAATAAAGATTACTGCCTGGCGGTAATCTTTTTTTAAAAGATGAGGGGGCGAGACCGATGGGCAAAATGATAGCTATTTTTAATCAAAAAGGTGGAGTTGGAAAAACAACCACCAATGTTAATTTAAGTGCTAGTATAGGACAACATGGAAAAAAGGTTTTAGTTATAGATTTAGATCCACAAGGAAATACAACTAGTGGATATGGAATAGAAAAAAGTGAATTAGAAAATACAATATATGAAGTTTTACTAAGTGGAGTAAGTGCAAAAGATGCAATAGTAAAAACTGAGTTTGAAAATATAGATATAATAGGTTCAGCAACTGAACTTGCTGGTGCAGAAATAGAACTTACATCAGTAGAAAATAGAGAATTTATATTTAAAAATGCTATAGATGAAATAAGAGATGAATATGACTATATATTTATAGACTGCCCTCCATCATTAGGTATGTTAACTATAAACTGTTTAACTGCTGTTGATAGTGTATTAATACCTATACAATGCGAATACTATGCGCTAGAAGGGGTAAGTCAACTTATGGAGACTATATCACTAATAAAAGAAAGTCTAAATTCTAAACTTGAAATACAAGGCGTAGTTTTAAGTATGTTTGATGGAAGAGCAAACCTATCTATACAGGTTGTAGAAGAAGTTAAAAAATACTTTAAGGGAAGTGTTTATACTACTTTAATACCTAGAAATGTTAGATTAGCCGAGGCTCCTAGTCATGGTAAACCGGTAATATACTATGACGCTAAGTGTAAGGGATCTATATCTTACTTAGAACTTGCCGATGAATTTATAGAATTAGAAGAGGATGTGATATAGTATGGCTAGAAATTCAACAAGAACCAATAGATTAGGTAAAGGATTAAGTGCATTAATTCCTAATTCTAGTAAGGAAGAGTTAGACAAGAAAGATATAACAACACTTGATATAAAAAAGGTATATGCTAACGAAGACCAACCAAGAAAAATATTTGACTTAGAGAAATTAGAGATACTATCTAGGTCTATAAAAACATACGGAGTTCTTCAACCTATAGTTGTAAAAGAAGATGATAATGGAAAATATATGATAATAGCTGGAGAAAGAAGATATAGAGCATCTAAACTTGCGGGACTTAATGAAATACCTGCTGTTATAAAAGATCTCCCTATTAAAGATATAATGGAAATAGCACTTATAGAAAACTTACAAAGAGAAGATTTAAATGCTATAGAAGAAGCTATAGCTTATAAAAGTTTGATAAGTAATTATAATGTTACTCAAGAAGAGATATCAGAAGCCGTGGGTAAAAGTAGACCTCATATAACTAATACATTAAGATTATTAAATTTATGTGATGACGTTGTAAGGATGATAGAAGAAAGCAGAATAACTCCAGGGCACGGTAAAGCATTACTTAGAATAAGTGATGTAGAAAAACAACTAGAAGTAGCTAATAAAATTATAAGTGATGATTTATCAGTTAGAGAAACAGAAAGTATAGCAAAGAAGCTATCAGAAAACAAAGAAACGATAGACAAACCTAAAAACAAAGAAAAAGATATATTTATATCAAGTATAGAAGATAGATTGTCAAATGTATTTGGTACGAAAGTTAATATATGTAAGGGAAAGAAAAAAGGTAAAATAGAAATAGAATATTATAGCGAAGATGATTTAGAAAATATACTAGACCTTATATTAGAAGCAAAAGAAGCTTAGGAGATGATATAAATGATATATTTAGACAATGCTGCTACAACTTATCCAAAGCCAGATAAAGTATATGATGCAGTACTAGACTGTATGAAAAACTACGGTGCTAATCCTGGAAGAGCAGGTCATAAACTAGCTATAGCAGCAGGACGTATAATATATGAAGCAAGAGAGAATGTAGCAAAGTTATTTAATATAGAAAATCCTATGAATATTATATTTACTCATAATGCAACAGATTCACTAAACCTAGCAATAAAGGGAATATTAAAAAGTGGAGATCATGTTATAACTACAAGTATAGAGCACAATTCAGTAATTAGACCTATAAAATCTTTAGAAGAAATAGGAATAGAAAATACAATAGTTTCATGTGATAAGTATGGACAACTTAACCCTACAGATATAGAGAAAGCTATAAAGCCTAATACAAAACTTATAGTTACGACACATGCATCAAATGTATGTGGAACATTAGTAGATATAAAGGCAGTAGGAGATATAGCCAAAAAAAATAACATTTTATACTTAATAGATGCATCTCAAACTGCTGGAATATATGATATCGATTTAAAAAAATTAAATATAGATATGATAGGTATAGCTGGTCACAAAGGATTGTTAGGTCCACAAGGAACAGGAGTATTATATATAAGAGAAGGAATTAGATTAAAACAGCTTAAAGAAGGTGGAACAGGAAGTAAATCTGAAGAATTGACTCAACCAGATATATTCCCTGATAAATACGAATCAGGAACTCATAATACTCCGGGATTAGCAGGGCTTAATGCAGGAGTTAAGTTTATATTAGAAAAAGGAATAGATAATATAAGATATCATGAAGAGGAATTAACAGGTTATTTTATTGAAGAATTAAAAAAAATACCTAATATAAAAATATATGGCCCTATGGATAGCAAAAAACAGGCATCTGTAGTTTCTATAAACATAGGGAATATAGATTCTGGGGAAATAAGTTATATACTAGATGATGTATATAATATAGCTACAAGATCGGGGCTTCATTGTTCACCGCTTGCCCACAAAACATTAGGCAGCTTTGAACAAGGGACAGTTAGATTTGGTATAGGATACTTCAATACAAAGAGTGATATAGACAAAGCTTTAAGCGCATTAAAAGATATAGTTAATGAATTAAATATGTAGTTAAAATTATTGAAATAGCCTCTTAGGAGGCTATTTTTAATTATAAATCATATTATCACGTTTCTTGTAGATTAAAAGAAAAATGTATATTTATTTGTAAATATAAGTTATAATTGAATTATAAGAAAATGTTTTCCGAGGGTGATTAATATGGAGATTTTAAGTCTAGGACAAAAGATAAAAAAGTTAAGAAAAGAAAAAAACTTAACTTTAAAAGAATTAGCAGGCGATAGAATAACAGCAGCTCAGATAAGTCATATAGAAAGAGATAAGTCATATACAAGTCAAGAATTATTGGATTATTTATCTAAAAAGCTAGATGTTAGTATAGATCATCTATTAGAAACAAAGGAAATGCAGGCAAAAAAAATAACTGACAGCTTAATAATTCAATGTGAGATATATTTTAAAACAGGAAATTTAGAAATGGCAAAAAAAGAAATAAGCAAAATCATGAATATATGCAAAGATTATTCATTAACAGAAAACTATGCAAGTTGTAACTTTTTATTAGGGAAAATACATCTAGAGCAAAAAGATTATGATTTAGCAATTACCAACTTTGAAAAAGCTTTATTTCTTTATATAAAAAACAATAATAAAGAAAACATAATAAATTGCTATATTAACATAGGTAAAATATACATGAAAGAGAATTTCTATAAAGCTGCTATAAATCACTTTGATTTTGCAGAAGATGTATTAAGTGATTATAACTTACAAAATACAAACACATATAGAGATCTTTATAGCAGTATGGCCTATAGTTATATAAAATTAGGTCAAAACGATAAAGCTATAGGATATACAGATAAAATTAAGTTGTTAGAAAAAAGCAATAACAATAAGGATGAGGCAGATAGAATATTACTAAAAGCTAATGGATTACTTCAATCTGGTAATTATGATGAAGCTAAAAGGAATTTTCAAAAAGCATTAGACATGTATAATAAAGAAAATGATAAAAATGAATTAGCTAGTATATATATAACTATGTGTAAAATACACATAAATTCTGAGCAATATAAAATAGCTTTAGAATATGCCAATAAGGCTTATGAAATAAAGAAAAATGATGAAGATGAAAACACTATAAAAATATTATTTAAAATTATAAAAAGTTTAATTGGAATTAATGATTTTGAAAGTGCAAAAAAATATATAAAAATAGCCCTTTCACTATCAATAAAGACAAAAGATAAGATGTTAGAGTTTAGATCATTAAAATATTACTCAATAATATATGCTAAAGAAGGAAATTATAGTATATCTATAGAAAACTTAAATAAATGTCTCGAAATAGTAAAAGAGGCTAATGATAAAAAACTTATAGGAGATTTATATATAGAAATGGCACAGGTGTATTCAAATATATCGAAAGATAAGGAATTAGAATATTATCAAAAAGCTATAGCTATTTATAAAGACCTAGATATTATAGAAAAATAGACTCTTTATAAAGAGTCTATTTTTCTATATAAGATAATAAGGGGGATAATAAATGAAAAAGGGTAGGATTATTATTATACTTTTTATAATGATTGTATTTTTTGTAAATCCAAAAACCATGGAGAGCATAAAAACATATTTTAATAATGATAAAATAAAGGTTATAAAAGAAATAAGTATAGATTCAAATGAAAATGCAGAAATACTGAATTATAAAAACAACCTAATATTTTATGACGGTGAATATTTAAAGGCACTAAATGAAAAAGGACAAAAGGTATTTGATTTAAACATAGAGTCAAAAGATTTTTATATAGAATCATCTAAGTATATAGATATACTAGATAAACATAACAAAATAGCTTATAGCATAAATAACAATGGAACTATAATTTTCAAAAAACAGTTTACAAAGATGCCGATATCATTTAAGAGTGTTAATGAAAAAATATTTTTATACCATTATAAATATGATAAAAAGGAATATATAGATTTATATGAAGCTAATAACAAAATAAAGACTATGCCTATAAATGGAACTATTACTGACTTAGATGTTGTAAGAAACAACATAATTCTAACATATATTAATACTGAAGAGGACTTAGTTAGTATTGTAGATAAATACGATTTAAAGGGAAATATAGTAAACACAAATAAGTTTAAGGATAGCATGTTCATAGAGACTGAATATTTAAATGATAAATTTTATTGTATAGATACTAATAATATATATATATTAAATGACAATCTGAAAGTCAAAGAAGATATAAATATAGACAATAATATAAAATTTGTAGAAAATACGAAGAAATACATAGTAGCAATAGATGATAAAAATAACCTAATACATATAGATGACAAACTAGAATTAAAAAAGAAAAATATAATGAAGTATGTAAAGGGTATAAGTTGTTATGATAATAGTTATATAGTTTATAACGACAATGAGATAAAAAGTATAATAGATAATAATCAGCATGATTTTGATTCAAAAATATATAAAATAATAAACATAAGCGATAAAACTATAGCTTTGCTTCAAAGTAAAAAGATAAGTTTGCTATATATAAATTAGATACCCTAATTATTAAATATAGAAATATCCTATAGCACTAATTTGTTTTACTATGCTAAAATTAAACTAGATTTGACTAAGGAGATGGTGCAATGAGAATAGAGGTTGATGCTAGAGGTCTTGCTTGCCCTCAGCCAGTTATAAAAACAAAAAAAGAATTAGACAATATAGAAAATGGAATAGTAATTACTGTAGTTGACAATGAAATAGCAAAAGAAAACATATTAAAGTTTGCTAAATCAATGAATTATGATGTTTCTCATAATAAAAAAGATGAGCTATTCTATATAGAGATAAAAAAGGGAGAAGGAAATATAGTCATAAAAGAAATTCCTAAACAAGATATAGATAATAGAACTATATATGTATCCTCTGATAAAATGGGAAAAGGAAATGACGAATTAGGAGAAGTGCTAATTAAAGGATTTATATATGCACTAACTGAAGTAAAGCCGTATCCAAAAAATATAATATTTGTAAATAGTGGAGTTAAATTAGCTACAGTAAATGAAGCAACTGTTGAAAATTTAAAAATATTAGAAGAATATGGAGTAAATATTATCTCTTGTGGAACTTGTTTAGATTACTATAATGTAAAGGACAAGCTTCAAGTAGGAAGCATAACAAATATGTATAACATAGTGGAGATATTTACAAATTCACAAAATACTATATCTATATAAGACTACATTTTGTAGTCTTTATTTCATTAGATATTTGATAAAAGGAGATATGTATATGAACGATATGTATATTGTTTCATTTGACTCAACTCATCATGCAATAAGGTCAGAAAAAATATTTATAGAAAATAATATAAAGGTTTCTACACTGCCAACTCCAAGAGAAATTAGTTCAAGTTGTGGTATATCTATAAGATTTTCTGAAAATGACATAAAAAGCATAAAAAGTTTATTAGAAATTAATGAAGTTCTTTATAATGGAATATTTAACGTAAAACGATTAGATAATGGGAAAAAAGAAATAAGAAAAATAGATTAGGAGGTATTTTCATGCCGATGATTCTCAATATAGGAGATATAGTAGAACTAAAAAAACAACATCCATGTGGAAACAAAGAATTTGAAATAATGAGAAGTGGAATGGACTTTAAGATAAAGTGTATAAAATGTGAAAAACAACTAATACTAGATAGGGAAACACTAGAAAAAAGGATAAAAAAAGTCGTAATAAAAAATAATTTGTAAAAGTATAATGAAAATCAGAATAATTTGAAATCATAAAGGATATTTGCTATAATAAAATAGTAGGGGAAAACATTATCAAAAAAAAACCCGGAGGTGCTTAATATGGCAGTAAAATTTGCTAGCAGAATGGACAATCTTAAAGCTTCAGAAATACGTGAACTTTTAAAGTTAACTGAAAAACCTGAAATAATATCTTTTGCAGGTGGACTTCCAGCTCCAGAATTATTCCCTGTTGAAGAAATGATAGCAGTTTCAACTAAAGTTTTAAAAGAAGAAGGAAGAGCTGCAATGCAATATGCATCTACAGAAGGATATGCTCCTTTAAGAAAACATATAGCAGAAAGAATGAATAGAAAATTCCAAACAAACGTTACAGCTGATGATATAGCTATAACTAGTGGTTCTCAACAAGGATTAGATTTCTCAGGAAAAATATTCTTAAATGAAGGCGATGTTGTTTTATGTGAAAGCCCTTCATACTTAGGAGCATTAAATGCATTTAAAGCATACGGCCCTGAATTCATAGAAGTTCCTACAGATGATAAAGGAATGTTAATGGATGAATTAGAAAAAATATTAGAAACAACTGAAAATATAAAAATGATATATGTTATACCTGATTTCCAAAATCCAACAGGAAAAACTTGGCCAATGGAAAGACGTACAAAGTTTATGGAATTAATAAACAAATTCGAAATACCTGTAATAGAAGATAATCCATATGGTGAATTAAGATTTGAAGGAGAAATATTACCTTCATTAAAATCTATGGATGAAAAAGGATTAGTTATATTCTTAGGAAGTTTCTCAAAAATATTCTGTCCAGGATACAGAATAGGTTGGGTAGCTGCAGAACCAGAAATATTAAACAAATACATAACTATAAAGCAAGGTGCTGACCTTCAAGCATCAACAATATCTCAAAGAGAAGTTGCTACATACATAGATATGTATGACTTAGATGCTCACGTAGAAAAAATCAAAGCTGTTTACAGAGTACGTAGAGACTTAATGCTTAACACTATGAAAGAAACTTTCCCAGCTGAAGCTAAGTTCACTTATCCAGAAGGTGGATTATTCACTTGGGTTGAACTTCCAGCAGGAATGGATGCAAAGGAAATAATGGTTAAATGTTTAGAAAAGAACGTTGCTTATGTTCCAGGAGGATCATTCTTCCCTAATGGTGGAAAAGAAAATACTTTCAGATTAAACTATTCTAATATGCCTGATGAAAAAATAGTAGAAGGTATAACTAAAATAGGTGAAGTTTTAAAAGAAATTATGTAATAAAAATTAAATTTTGACATAAAAAAGGGGAGTGGTTTATACCACTCCTTTTTATAATGTAAGGGGGAGATTGGGATGAAATATATTAAATTATGGGGGTTATCTAATAATATTTTCTACAACCTTTTCAATTAATATACATAATTTACTTAAAAAAGTTTTTAAAATATATTTTTAAAAAATCATCTTTAATATTTGACTTTTATAAATAATCATGATAAAATGACAAAGTATGAGATTTTAATTCTCATTTCTCTGCTCTGTTAAAGCAGAGCCGCTAAGTCCAAAGGGAGGTGAAGTATCGTGAAAAACTACGAATTAGTTTATGTATTAAGACCAAATTTAGATGATGAAAGCAAAGAAGCTGTATCTAACAAGATAAAAGACGTTGTAGCTACTGATGGTGAAATAGTATCTATAGACGTATGGGGTAACAGAAAATTAGCATACCCAATAGCTAAGGTTTCAGAAGGTCATTATGTTTTAGTTAACTTTAAAGCTAATAGAGATTTACCAAAAGAAATCGATAGAAACTTAAAGATAAATGAAAACGTAATAAGACACATGATAATCGCAATAGAAGAGTAATATAAATTCTAAGGTGGTGTTTTAATGAATAACGTTGTGTTAGTGGGAAGGTTAACTAGAGACCCAGAACTAAGATACATCCCAGGAACAGGTACACCAGTTGCCACCTTTTCAATAGCTGTAGATAGAGAATTTACTAATAAAGAAGGCCAAAGAGAAGCTGACTTTATTAATATAGAGGTTTGGAATAAAGCCGCTGAAAACTGCGCTAACTACTTATCTAAAGGAAGTTTAGTTGGAGTTCAAGGTGCTATAAGAGTAGATAACTATCAAAATCAAGCTGGAGAAAAAAGAAATGCTACAAAAATAAGAGCTAATAGAGTTCAATTTTTAGACAGCAAAAATAAATCAGATAATTCATATAGAGGAAATAACAATACGAATTTCGAACCTAGTTTTGAACCTTCTGGATTAGATCCTCAAGGATTCCAAGCTATAGACGATGACGATATACCGTTTTAATAAAGGAGGGAAAAAGTCATGATAAATAAGAAGAGACGTAGAAGAAAAAAAGTTTGTCAATTCTGTGCTGATAGAAACGCTAAAATAGATTACAAAACAACTCACAGATTACAAAAGTATTTAACTGAGAGAGGCAAGATATTACCAAGAAGAATATCTGGTACTTGCGCTAAGCATCAAAGAGAAATAACAATTGCTATAAAGAGAGCTAGAAATATAGCATTATTACCATATACAATAGATTAAAGAGGACGAGCCTTAGGCTCGTTTTTTTGTTGGTTAATAATGGGACATTTATGATATAATGTTTATATATTAAGGAGGGGGGCAATTTGAGATTAAACCGGAATTTAGAAGTAACTAGAAATATAAAAATAATAGAATGGATGAAAACTGAAATACTAGTAAGTATAGGCGATTTATTCAATTTGCTTTATAAAGGAGTAAAGCCTTTAGATGAAGTATTACAAGATACGTTAGCGAATATAATAATGGTTACATATTTGTTATCAAAAAGACTAGGGGTAAGTTTTTCAGATGTAGACTATAAGATAAAAGAGAAGATAAAAACAGCTATAAATGAAGAACATAGTATAGAAAGATGGTATGGAGACTTATCAAGCCTAAAAAAACACATAGATCATAGGGAGTGATAATTATTGAATAATAGGCAGAGAATGACAGAAGCTTCATTAATAACAGCAATAGCTATAATACTTTGCTTAGCAGTAACATATTTACCATTTTTTGCACTATTAGCATTTGTTATACCTGTGCCTTATGTTATAATAGCGAGCAGATGCGGAATTAAGTATACAGCAATGTCGGCTGTAGTATCTTTTTTTATATTATTAATAACTATTAATTTTCTAAATGCTTCAACTTCAATGCTAATATATATAATACCTGGGGTTATTATCGGGTATAAAATGAGTAATAATGAAGACGGTAAACTTGATTTTGAACCAATATATTGGGGAACTATAGCATCTATAATATCTATATTAATTTTGTTCGGATGTTCACAGATTTTATTAAATATTAACCCTATAGAGTCACTTATGGTAACTGTTAAAGAGGGATTACAAATACAAAAGCAAACACTAGAAAGTATGAACTCTGCCCAAGTAAAACCTATTGATATAGATACTATGATGGATGTTATAAAAACCATAATACCAGCATTCTTAGTTATGTATGGGTTTATGTCAGCTTTTATAACTTATTATTTATCTGTATTTATACTAAGAAGAACCAAGAAATATGAGGGGGAACTCCCTAAATTCTCTAATTTTTATTTACCAGGAAATACTCTAATAATTTTATTGTTATTATACTTAGTAGGATTATTATTAGGTAATATAGAAACTATTAATACTAAGGACATAATGATAAATGTGCAATTAATATTTATGTGTATGTTTATAATCCAAGGTCTATCGGTATATACATATTACCTAAATAAGTGGTTTATTAATAAATCTACTAAAACAATATTGTTTATATTTTCTATATTATTAGGGCCAATTACCTATATACTATCGTTAGTTGGTGTTGTCGATAGTATAGTAGATTTTAGAAAGGTAAGAAGATTTAAATAGGAGGGCTTTATGAAGGACAAGCTAGCCTTTAAATTAAATATGCCTGAGAATAATTTATATATATTAATAATAGGTATATTAAGTGTTTTTTTATTGTACTACAACATATATGTAGGTATGTTTTTTTTCTTTATGTTTGCATATATTGTATTTCACAATTGGAAAGTGACAAATATAAGAAGAAATGAATGGACTAAATACATAGAAAGCTTATCACTAGACATTGATGAAACAACAAAAAAAGCTATACTTAATTTACCTATACCATTATGTATACTAGAGTTCGATGGCAGTATAACATGGTATAACAATAAGTTTGTAAATATAACTGATAAAAAAGACATATTAGGAATAAACATAGAAGATATTGTTCCTAATATAAACCTAAGAAAAGTTTTGAATGAAAGTAATGAGTTATATACAGATTTAGAGCATAAGGGAAAGAATTATACTATTATTTATAATATAATAAAAAGTGAGCAAGGCTCGAAAACTAAGTATGTAATGATGTTATATTGGATAGATAAGACCGAATACCTAGATTTAGTCAAAAAATATAATGATGAAAAAAATGTTATGGCACTTATACAAGTTGACGGATACGATGAGGTTATGCAAAGCGCTAGAGAAGAAATGAGACCGATTTTATCTGCAGAAATAGAAAAGATATTAAAAAACTGGGAGTCAAGTTTAGGTGTTGCTATAAGCAAGACATCCAGAGACAAATATATACTTACATTAAATAAAAGCAAATTACAGGAATTAGAATCTAGAAAATTTACCATATTAGATACTATAAGAAAAATAGATTATGGAAATAACCTACCGGTAACTATTAGTATAGGTGTAGGGGTAGATGGAGATACAATAAAAGAAAATCTAAAATATGCAGCAGGCGCCCTTGACCTAGCACTGGGTAGAGGCGGAGACCAAGCTGTAATAAAAAGTAAAGATAAGTCTATATTCTTTGGAGGAAAATCAAAGGCAATAGAAAAGAAAACAAAAGTAAAATCTAGACTAATAGCTCATGCTCTTAAAGAACTTATACTAGAAAGTGATCAAGTTTATATAATGGGCCATCAGTATCCAGACCTTGATGCGCTAGGAGCTGCTGTTGGCATATTTGATATATGTAAATGGTGTAATAAGCAGGCAAACATAGTATTAAATTCGTCAAATATCTCAATCGATATATTCGTAGATAAATTAAAATCATCTAATTATTATGATGAATTATTTATATCAAGAGAAGATGCTATAAGAAATTGTACAAAAAAGACCTTAGTTGTAGTTGTAGATACTCATAGGCCAAACTTTACAGAATGTCCAGATCTTCTTGAGATATCAGAAAAAATTGTTATAGTAGACCATCATAGAAGAGGTGTAGAGTTTATAAATGATACTGTACTTTCTTACCATGAAACATATGCATCATCAACTTGTGAGATGGTAACAGAATTAGTACAGTATATAGATGATAAGCTAGAGATAGATAATATAACTGCAGAAGGTTTATTATCTGGTATAAGCTTAGATACTAAAAACTTTACATTTAAAACAGGAGTTAGAACATTTGAAGCGGCTTCTTTCCTAAGAAAGCTAGGAGCCGATACGGTAGAAGTTAAAAAGCTATTTAAAACTGATTTAGATAATTTTATTGTTAAAGCGGAAGTTATAAGAAATACAAAGGTGATAAATAATACAATATGTTTAGCATACTCTAAAAGCAATATACCTAATATAAATATAGTAGTAGCACAAGCGGCAGATGAATTGCTTAATATAAAAGAGGTAGAAGCATCTTTTGTATTAGGAATGACTAGTAATAATACAGTATTTATAAGTGCAAGGTCTCTAGGAAATATTAATGTTCATATATTTATGGAAAAACTAGGCGGAGGAGGCCACATAGATATAGCTGGAGCGCAATTAAAAGATACTACATTAGAAGAAGCATATAAAATGGTAGAAAGCATTATAGATGAATATTTAAAGGAGGAAAACTAAATGAATGTTATATTATTGAAAGATATAAAAGGAACAGGAAAAAAAGGTGAAGTTATAAAAGTAAGCGATGGATATGCAAGAAACTATCTATTTCCTAAGAATTTAGCTACAGAGGCTAATAATAATAATTTAAAAGTATTGAATGAAAAAAAGAAATCTCAGGAAATAAAAGAACAAAAAGAATATGAAGCGGCAGTTGAATTAGGTAAAAAAATGGAAGAATTAAATATAACTATATATTCTAAAGCTGGAGAAGGCGGAAGATTATTCGGTTCTATAACAGCTAAAGATATAGCTGATGAATTAAAGAAAAAACATGAAATAATTATAGATAAAAGAAAAATATCATTAGATGAGCCTATAAGAGTATTGGGGTCAAGATTTGTAGAAATGAAAATACATCAAAAAGTAACTACAAAGATAAGAGTAGATGTTAAGGAAAAACAATAGACAGTATACTAGAGGTGATATAAATGGAGGATAAAATGAAAATTCCTCCACATAGTGTAGAATCAGAGCAATCTATATTAGGATCTATACTATTGGATAAGCATGCTATGGTCACAGTTTCTGAAATTATAAAACCAGAAGACTTTTATAAAGAAGCTCATAAAATAATATATGATGCTATGATGTCTTTGAGTAATAAGGGTGAACCTATAGATTTAATAACATTAACGGAAGCATTAAAAAAAGATGATAGTTTAGATATAGTAGGGGGTATAAGTTACTTAACTAGTTTATCGACTATAGTTCCTACAACATCTAATGTAAAGTATTATGCAGATATAGTGAAGGAAAAGTCGGTATTTAGAAAGCTTATAAAAGCATCTAACGATATACTGAATTTAGGATATAATAATGCTACAAAGATAGAAGAAATATTAGAGCAAGCAGAAAAGAAGATTTTTGATATATCTCAAGAAAAAGCAAGTGATGATTTTAAAGGTATAAATGAAGTGTTAATGAGTGCCTATGATTCACTAGAAGACTTATATAATAATAAGGGTGGAGTAACAGGTATAACAACTGGTTTTACTGATTTAGATAAAAAAATAAATGGCTTGCAAAGAACAGATTTAATATTAATTGCAGCACGTCCAGCTATGGGTAAAACTGCATTTTCTCTAAATCTAGTTCAAAATTCAGCTCTACAAGCAGGAATATCTGCCGCAGTATTTAGTTTAGAGATGTCTAAAGAACAATTAGTTCAACGTATGTTATCAGCCCAGTCAACTGTAGAATTAAAAAAATTAAAGACTGGGAATATAGATGAAAATGATTGGCCTAGAATTATAGATTCTATGGCTGTATTATCAAACTCAAAAATATATATTGATGATACACCAGGTATAACGATACCGGAGATGAGATCTAAGTGTAGAAAACTTAAAATGGAAAAGGGCTTAGACCTAATACTAATAGATTACCTTCAACTTATGGAGGGTGATGGGAAAAATGAAAGTAGGCAACAAGAAATATCTAAAATATCAAGATCTTTAAAAATGATAGCAAAAGAATTAAATTGCCCTGTAGTAGCATTATCTCAATTATCCCGTGCCCCTGAACAAAGATCAGATCATAGGCCTATGCTATCAGATTTAAGAGAATCAGGAGCGATAGAACAGGATGCTGATATAGTAATGTTTTTATATAGAGATGAATATTACAATCCAGATTCCGATCGCAAGAACATAGGAGAAGTTATAATAGCTAAAAATCGTCATGGAGAAACTGGAACAGCAGAATTAGTTTGGTTAGGTGAAATTCAGAAATTCGCCAATAAAGCTAGAGAAATGTAAATTTTATAATATAAAATTAAAATATAAGGGGATGATATTATGAATAGTTATTTAAATGAATTAGAAACATTAAAAATAGCAGAAAATATAGAACTTGAAGGTTTAAGATTTTATACAGAAGCTATGAACAAAGCAGAAAATGATGAAGTAAAAAATATTTTTAAATTACTAGCAGATGAAGAAAAAGGCCATTCAATACTATTTGCTAAATTATATAATGAAGCAAAAAATGAAAGTCAAAATAATGATGATTATATATATGATGAAACTACATCAGCTTACTTAAAAGCTTTAGCAGATACAGCGCTATTTAATATAAATGGTATAACTAATGATAAGCTAAAAGATGTTAAAGATTCTAAAGAGGCTCTTCTTATGGGAATACAAGCAGAAAAAGATGCTATATTATTATACACAAAGATGCATCAAGTTTCAAAATTTGAGAATACTAAAAAGTATCTAGGGGAACTGATAATAGAAGAAAATGGACACCTAGAAAAGTTAATGAATATATTCAAGACTATGTAGATATATAGATAGTTATCCACATTAAGATTTGAAAAACAAACTGAATAAGATGTGGATATTTTAAAAGGTTCTACATAAATATTGAAATATCCACAAAAAATTATACACATTATCCACATATTAGCTGTTGATAAATATTGATCATATGTTAAAAACTGTAAGATATGGAGGAAAATAAATTGTATAAAGTTACGAAATACATGACAGTATCAGAAGTTCTAGCCAAAGATAAAAACTCTTCACAAGTATTTATTAATAATGGGCTAAACTGTATAGAATATCCAGTATCAGAAAATGAAAGTATAGAAAATGCATCTATAAAATATGAAGTAAATGTTAATAAGTTAGTAGAAGATCTCAATAACTATTTTTTAATACTAAAATAAAGCGAGCAACGTGCTCGCTTTATTTTAGTTTTTGGATAAGAGATACATATCGGAATATATTTTAATAATTATGTAAAAAATAACGATGCGTATATAAAGAATCCAATATTTTTAGAAAAAGTCGAAAAACACATACCAAATATAAAAATAATACTAAAAGGTTTGAACTTATATCGAATGTTTGATAAAATATATTGGTAGAGTGTTCGAAATTTAATATAGAGGTGAATGATATGAAAACTGTTGCTATAGTAGGATCTCAATGGGGAGACGAAGGAAAAGGTAAAGTTATAGATTATTTGGCTAGACAAGCAGACGTAGTAGTAAGAGGTCAAGGTGGAAATAATGCAGGACATACGTTAGTTGTAGGAGATAAAAAATATGCACTACATTTAATACCATCAGGAATATTAAATCCTGAAACTATAAACATAATAGGAAATGGTGTTGTATTTGACCCTAAAGGATTTTTAGAAGAGATAAAAAAGCTTAAAGATGATGGTATAGATACTAAGAATATAAAAATAAGTGATAGGGCTCATATAATATTCCCTTATCATAAAGAAATAGATGCATTATCTGAAAGTGCAAGGGGAGAAAATAAAATAGGAACTACAAAAAAAGGTATAGGACCTTGTTATATGGATAAAACTGAAAGATCTGGAATAAGAATTTGTGACTTAATGGATAAAGATATATTTGCATCTAAGCTTAAACAGCAAGTAGATAGTAAAAATCAAATAATAGAAAAAATATATGGCGGACAAGGATTTAAATTTGAAGATATATATGAAGAGTATATGGATTATGCAGATAAAATAAGAATGTATGTAGATGACACATCTGTTATAGTATATGATTCTATAAAATCTGGCAAAAAAGTATTATTTGAAGGTGCTCAAGGAACTCTATTAGATTTAGATTTAGGTACTTACCCTTATGTTACATCTTCTCATCCAACATCAGGCGGCTTCTCTATAGGTGCAGGAATAGGTCCTAATATGATAAAGGATGTAGTTGGAATTGTAAAAGCATATACAACAAGGGTAGGAGAAGGTCCTTTTGTAACAGAGTTATTTGACGAAACAGGAGACAAAATAAGAACACAAGGTAATGAATTTGGAACTACTACAGGAAGACCAAGAAGATGCGGTTGGTTTGATTCAGTAATCGTTAGATATGCTTCAAGGGTAAATGGATTGACGAGTATATCGTTAATGTTATTAGATGTATTAACGGGATTTGATAAGATTAAGATATGTACATCATATAAATTAGGAGACAAAATAATAAAAGAGTATCCTGCATCATTAGAAGATATAGGTAAATGTGAACCAATATACGAAGAATTAGATGGATGGAATGAAGATATATGCAATGTAGAAAGCTATGACGACCTTCCACAAAACGCAAAGAATTATATAAAAAGAATAGAAGAGTTAGTAGAAGTAAGTGTAGATATGATATCTGTAGGCCCAAAGAGAACTCAAACAATAATTAGGAAAAATATATTTTAATATTTTTTAAGCTGTTAACTTATTTAACAGCTTTTTTTGTGAAAAATTTTAAATAATTTGTTGACATGTGTCGAGAACCATAGTATTATATATAAATGTGAGAGGCACACAACAAATGACCCATTAGCTCAGTCGGTAGAGCACCTGACTTTTAATCAGGGTGTCCCGCGTTCGAGTCGCGGATGGGTCACCATATAACAAACTTAATAAGGCCCATTGGTCAAGCGGTCAAGACACCGCCCTTTCACGGCGGTAACAGGGGTTCGATTCCCCTATGGGTCACCAAAATTTGGGATTATAGCTCAGCTGGGAGAGCACCTGCCTTACAAGCAGGGGGTCACAGGTTCGAGCCCTGTTAATCCCACCATTTGCGGCCTGGTAGTTCAGTTGGTTAGAATGCCAGCCTGTCACGCTGGAGGTCGAGGGTTCGAGTCCCTTCCAGGTCGCCAAATTATTTGCCAAAAAGTGTGCATGCTAGTGTGGCTCAACGGTAGAGCAGCTGACTTGTAATCAGCAGGTTGTAGGTTCGATT
>NZ_JCANUR010000022.1:0-26410 GCF_059569055.1 Sporacetigenium mesophilum DSM 16796
CAAAACTGCTGATTATATATTCAGCAGTTTTTAAATTATAAGGAAATTCTAATTTCCAACTACTAAACTTGAGCAACAGACCTGTTTTTCAAGGTTGTTGGCGACATGAGCGTAGCGAATTTTTTTAATTATATATATTGACTAAGATATAAATAGATGATATATTGTTATATATAGTAATAATATTTGGGACCATAGCTCAGCTGGGAGAGCACCTGCCTTACAAGCAGGGGGTCACAGGTTCGATCCCTGTTGGTCCCACCAAATATGGAGAAGTACTCAAGTGGCTGAAGAGGCTCCCCTGCTAAGGGAGTAGGTCTCGCAAGGGGCGCGAGGGTTCAAATCCCTCCTTCTCCGCCAATAAATTAATAATATTAAAAAGCAGGTATATATCCTGCTTTTTTTATGTCTTATTTAAAATGAGCGCAGCGATTTTAAGCATTATAGGAGGCATTATGTCTAGTATAAAAAATATAGATATATACAGTATTATTAAAAATGTAGTTTTTTTAGATATAAAGCTATCACAGATACTAGAAATATCTATGATTAAAATAGATAACTGTAATTCACAATATTTTAAACAAGCTATAGATTATAAAAATGCTTCTAAATATGATTTAGAAAATATAAAAGATGATATTTTAAAATTTATAGGTAATATGCCTATTATAAGCCATGACTTTGGATCTAAAAAACAACTATTGAGAAAGTATATAAGCAAAGAGATGTATATAGAAAATGTTTGTTTAGATTCTATGGAACTAAGTGCAGTATTAGAGCCTACAATAAATAATTTTAGCTTAGAAAATTTAACAAATAATACTACAAATTATAAATATGAAAAATTAGAAAGTATAATAGCAAATATTTACTTAGTAAATTCTCTTTTAATAAGATTTTGGAAGAATAAATTAGGTACTGAACACTTAGATATAATAGGCTTTTTAGGAAAAGAAGATAGTTGGAACTGGACTAAGTACTTATATCCTGTTGAATATGATAATGATTGGGATATAAATGTAAATTTTAACTACGATGAAAGAAACAATAAAAATATAAATAGTAATATAGATATAAATTATAGCACTTATGAAGAGCTTTTAAAGTATAGGGATATATGGCAAAGAAATAGCAGTTTTAAGTATTTCTTTAGAGAAGGACAGTACAATATGTCTAGAGAAATACGAAAGTCTTTAGAAGAAAATAAAGCAGTTTGTATAGAAGCGCCAACGGGTATAGGTAAGAGTATTGCTTATTTACTTGCATCTGTAATTTATTCATATATAAAAAAAGAAAAGGTGTTTATATCTACAAATACAAAAAACTTACAAAATCAGTTAATATCAAAGGACATACCTAAAATACTCGAAATATTAAATTTAGGTGATAAGATAAAGTACTTAGATATAAAGGGGAAGAAAAATTATACATGTTACCAAATATTTGATAGATATATAAAAAGCCAAAATTTTAGTGATGAAGATAAATTATCATTATTATATATACAAAGGCTTATTGAAAATGGAGAATTTGGCGATATAGAAGAAATTAATAGTTGGGCCAAAGATAACTTTAAAAATTTGAATAATCATTTGAATAATATAAGAATAGAGTCAGAATTATGTTTTCCTAAAAGGTGTATATACTCAAGAAAATGCTATTATGCAAATAAAATAAAAGAATTAAAAGAAGCAAATATAATAGTTGTAAATCATTCTCTTATGTTAAATTGGGCTTATAATACTGAAGTTGGACCTATGAAGAATATAATAATTGACGAGGCTCATAATTTAATAGATCAGTGCTATAATGCCTTTTCAGATGAAGTAGAATCTATAGAAATACAAAAGTTATTAAATGATTTATATGATTATAGAAATAAAAGAGGATATATATACTATTTTATGAGTCTTTACAAATTATCTAACTTTGAAAGTTTTAGAGAACATATAGAAAATATAAATATGAGAATGTATGTTGTAGTAGAGTTTTTAAAGAAAAGGTATTATAGACAAAGCGATTATAACTATGTTGAAAACATAGATTTAAATGATGATTTAAGTGAGATAAAAGAACAGTTTGATGAACTATCAAAATCTCTTGAGCATTTTGCAATAGATATAAATAAAATGCTACAAAATATAGACGAAGAAGATCAAGAAGACATACTTTATAAAACATTAGATTTTTATGTTGCTAAACTAAAGAATATGGTAGTATGTATAACTGATTGTTTTGAACAAAAAGAAAGTGGATATTGTTATAGTATAGAAGTAAACAAAGACTATATTGGGTGGAAGATAAATAAAACTGAGCTAGATATAGCAAAAAGATTTAAACTTGAAATTTTGGACAATTTAGATAGTATTGTATTTACATCAGCAACATTAAGGGTCAATAATTCATTAAACTATTTTAAAAATACACTTGGAATAAATAAATTAGAAAATTCTAGGTTATTAAATGATGTTATAGAAAAACCAGTATTTGATTATAAGAAAAGAAGTGTTATAGGTATCCCTATGGATATCGGCGGTTTTGATTATAAAAATGAGGAAATATTTATAAATAATATGTCCAAGTTTATTATAGATATAGGAAACAATGTAAGTGGAAATATTTTGGTATTGTTTACAAGTACTAGACGTAAAAATCTTGTTAAAGATAAGATAATGAAGCCATTAGAAGATATTGATATTATGGTATTTGACGACAATAAAAGTGTAAATAAATTAAAAGATAGTAAAAATAGATGTGTAATATTAGGTTCAAAATCACTTTTTGAAGGGGTAGACATACCTGGGGATAATTTAACTTGTGTAATATTAGATAAGATACCTAATATAAAGCCAAATGAACCACTATCTAAATCTCTTATGAATAAATGGATAAAAGATAATAAATATGTTTTAAAAGATGATAATGATAGATTACCTTATAATAAAATAAATTATCCAAAGGTCATAATAAATTTAAAACAAATATTTGGAAGACTACTGAGAAGTAAATACGATTACGGTTATTTTTTTGTTTTAAGCGGACTAAAAGAACAAAATTGGTCTAGTGTTCGAAAAATAGAAAGAGATATGAGCGGACCTTTGATTTTAAGAAGAAATACAGATGATTTTATTATTGATATGAAAAACAGATATAATAACTGGAGAACATTAAATTTAAATGAAGTTATTAGTGAAATTATAGATAAAATCAATAATGTTGATATAAATTCAAAAGAAAATGAAGACAAACTTAAAAAATATTTAAATAATGAATTTGATAAAAGAAGCTTGAACTGTAAAATAAGAAAAATATATATAAAACAAAAATGTAAATATATTGAAGTAAACTATGGAAATGGACTATATAGATATAAAATCTAATATAAAAACCCTTAAAAAGATAACATACTTTGTTATCTTTTTATTTTTTGCAGACATTTCTTTTAAAATAGTATAAAATATAAATTGTGTTAGATGTAAATACAATTTATTGCACCTGTAAAGTGATGTGTAAAGACATAATGCAAATGTGGGGAGGACTACAAAATGACAAATTTACAAAAGGAAATAATGAATATAAAGAAAGACAAAAATATAAAGATATTAGCTCACAATTATCAAACATATGATATACAACAAATAGCAGACTATGTTGGAGATTCATTTTATTTAAGTAAAATATCTCAAGAATTAGATTGTGATACAGTAGTATTTTGTGGTGTAAACTTTATGGCGGAAACTACAAAAATGCTATCTCCAGATAAAAAAGTAATACTTGCAAATGAAGAAGCTTATTGTCCTATGGCGAGAATGATATCTCCAGATGATATAATAAAGTTTAGAGAAGAAAATCCTGATTATACAATAGTTTCTTATGTAAACTCTACAACAGAAACAAAGGCATATGTAGATGTATGTGTAACATCATCAACAGCACTTAAAATAATGAATCAAATAGAAAATAAAAATATACTATTTGTTCCAGATGAAAACTTAGGAAATTATATAGCAAAGAAAATACCAGATAAAAACATAAAGTTATGGGAAGGTTACTGTAATGTACACGATAGAGTAACTACAGAAGAAGTATATGACCTTAGAGAAAAGTATCCTAATGCTTTATTATTAGTTCATCCAGAATGTAGAGAAGAGATAGTAAATTTAGCAGATTTTGCTGGGTCAACATCAGAAATAATAAAACAAGCAATAGAAAGTCCTAATGATGAAATTATAATAGGTACTGAGGTAGGGGTATTAGACTATTTAGAAGCTACAGTTCCAAATAAGAAATTCTATTTATTATCAAAACATCTAGTATGTCCAAATATGAAAAAAACTAAGTTAGAAGATGTATATAAGGCTGTAAGTGGTGAAGGCGGAAGAGAAGTAGTTATAGAAGCAGAATTAATGAACAAAGCTATAAAAAGTATAAACGAAATGATAAGATTGGCTGAGTAGATATTATGACATATGATGTTGTAGTTATAGGAAGCGGTATAAGTGGCCTTTATACATCTATAAATTTAAGTGAAGATTTAAATGTACTTGTTATATCTAAAGATGAACTAAACATAAACAATAGCTATTTAGCCCAAGGTGGAATAGCTGCTGTACTTGATAAAGAAGACAATTATGAAATTCATATAAACGATACGTTAATAGCTGGAGAGCATACTAATAATACAAAGCATCTAGATATACTAGTTAAAGAAGGACCAACTGATGTAATGAAGTTGGTTGACATAGGAGTTGATTTTGATAGAGATGAACATGGTAATCTATCAAAAACTTTAGAAGGTGGTCATTCGAAAAAAAGAATAGTACATCATAAGGACAAAACAGGAAAAGAAGTAATAAATACATTATTAAACTATATTACAACTAAAGAAAATATAAGTACTATAGATAAAACTTTGGTAGCTGATATAAATAAGGAAAACGATATATTCGAGGTTGGTATACTAAAAGATGAAGAACTTAAAACTATATATTGCAAAAGTTTGGTTTTGGCAACTGGCGGAATAGGAAAAGTATATAAATATACTACAAATTCAAAAATAGCAACGGGTGATGGAATAGCACTAGCTCATAAATTAGGTGCAAATATAAAAAATATAAGTAAAATTCAATTTCATCCTACAGCTTTAAATCTAGGGTCTAATGAAAGATTTTTAGTATCAGAAGCTGTAAGAGGTGAAGGAGCATTTTTATTAAACAAAGATGGCCACAGGTTTATGCCGGGCTACGATGAAAGAGGAGAACTTGCTCCTAGAAATGTTGTGGCAAAGGGTATATACGATGAGTCAATAAAACTAAACAGTGAGGAAATATATATTGATATATCTCATAAGGATAGTGAATTTATTAAAAATAGATTTCCTAATATATATGATAACTGCTTAAAGCATGGACTTGATATAACTAAGGATAAAATACCCGTATTTCCATGTGAGCACTATTTAATGGGTGGAATAGATGTAAATGAAAACAGTGAAAGTAGTGTTGAAAACTTATATGCTGTAGGAGAATGTTCTCATACAGGTATACATGGAAATAATAGACTAGCAAGTAACTCTTTACTTGAAGGATTGGTTTTTGCAAGAAGAGCAGCACAAAACATAAACAAAGTAATAAAAAGTGATAAAATTGAAATTCATAATAAAGAAAGTAAAGTTTATAACAAAGGTACTATAAATATAGACAATAATTTAAGAAATAAAATACAAAATATAATTCAAGATTCTTACTTTATAGTATTAGATAAAGAAAAGTCAAAAAAGGGCCTTATAGAAATAGATAATATAGTAACTGATTTAAAAAGTAATGATTATATAAAAGATGTAGATTATTATGAAATAAGAAATATGGCTATAGTATCTAAACTTGTATTGGGGGAGGTATTAAACTGTGATTAATAAGCTTATAATTGATAATGTAATAAAAAGTGCGTTAATTGAAGATATAAATTATATAGATATAACAACAGATAACTTAATAGATGAAAAACAAATATCTGAAGGATATTTTTTAGCGAAAGAAGATGGAATAGTATGTGGAATAGAAATATCCAAAAGAGTATTTGATATATTAGATGACAATATAGAATTTGCCATAATAAAAAAAGATAAAGATAAGATAAAAAAAGGTGATATAATAGCAACTGTAAAGGGAAGTACAAAAACCTTGTTAAAAGGGGAGAGAACAGCTCTAAATATATTACAAAGATTATCTGGAATATCAACTTATACTAATAATTTAGTTCAGTTAATTAAAGATTGTAATACAAAAATAGTTGATACAAGAAAAACTACTCCTAACTTAAGACCATTAGAAAAATATGCAGTTAAAATAGGTGGAGGGTTTAACCATAGATACAATTTATCTGAATCAGTTATGATAAAAGACAACCATATACAAGCTATGGGATCTATAACTAATGCTGTTAACAAAATAAGAGAAAACATAGGGCATACTATAAAAATAGAAGTAGAAGTTAAAAATATAGATGAATTAAAAGAAGCTCTTAGTTTAAATACAGATATAATAATGCTAGATAACATGAGTGTTGATGAAATGAGTGAATGTGTTAAAATAAACAACAAAAAAAGCATACTAGAGGCATCTGGAAATATTACTGAAAATAATATAGTAGATGTTGCAAAAACAGGGGTTGATATTATATCCCTAGGAGCTTTAACTCACTCAGCAAAGTCTCTAGATATATCTATGAAAATAAAATAAATTATATTCTATAAAAAACAAAAACTACTGATTTATTGATCAGTAGTTTTTGTTTTTTATAGAATATTTTAGGTAATACTACAAAACATATATTTATGATGATTTAGCAAACTAATACTTTCAAGGAGGGCTTTTTATTATGAACAAAAGAAAGTTGCAAGTTGTTTTAGCTTTAACGTTCTCATTAACTATTTTATTAAGTGGATGTACGAAAGGATCGAATGAAACTGGAAAAGAACATGACCAACTTAAAAAAGAAAATACAACATTGGCAAAGGAAAATAGTAAGCTTGAAGGTAAATATGAAGAATTAGAAGAGCAAATAGAAGTAATAAAACAAGAATTAAATGGCCTAAAAGAAGCCAAAGAAGATGACAATACCCAAGAAGAAGATAATAATAAAGAAACAATTAAACTTTCTATATATACAAAGAAACCAGGTTCAAATAAAATACAAGAGGGTCCAAAGACAAATATAACATCGGATAGTACATTAGATCAAAAGTTACAATTATTAGCAGATCATGTATCAACAATACAATATAATCAAATAAAATTAGAAGTTGGTTCTATAGAAGAAGGAAATGCTGTAATTAAGATAAAGGAAATTACAAATGAGTATGAACAAAGCTGGGTAAAACAGTATTTTGAAGATGAAGTTAAAGCTGAAGAAACTATAAATTGTCTAGTTGAAACCTTTTTACAAAGAAAATACGAAGGAGAATGGATAAAATCTGTAGCCTTTGTATATGAGGGAGACCCACTTTGGAAAAATGGTTATACACAAAAACTTGAAATAATACAAGATAGATAAGACACGCAATATGCGTGTCTTATTTTTTTATAATTTTTGAACAAAGTCTCATTTGATTGTTGATGACATGAGAGTAGGAATTTTTTTAAAATTTATAATATTTTAGGAACATGGACAAGTAGTATTATATAGAATATTTATAAGATATTATGAAAGGGTGAGAGAAGATGCTTTACTTTACATGGGGAATTGTAACTCCTAGCAAAAACTATAGATGTAAATTGACCATGCCGTATGTGTTTGACAATTATATAAGAAGGGACATTAAAAAATATATAGCTGATGAAATTAGAAATGTATATCTAGATATAAGAAATTCCAGTATTGTAATGTCAAAGTTTCATCAATGCCCTAAAGTAAACTATTTAATACTTCCAGTATATCTAGATAACACAAGGTATTTTGCACACGTAAAAATAGATACTAAGAGTAAAGTAATAGATATAATTATAGAAGATAAAGAAGAATTTGATAAAAATAAGAATTATTACGAAAATGTTGCTGATGCATTAATAATAACTAATTTTAATGAACTTAAGTTTAATATAGATTCAGGGTACTAGTTAGTACCCTGAATTTTTTTCTTATCCCATATATATAATTTATTCATTAATATACAACCTATAAAACATACTAAAAACACAATAGGCCATCCTATAGCAATATTGTCCTTACTTATAACGAATCCCATAATAAAAGGTCCAAATGTAAATCCTGAATGAGATACTAACGATATAACAGAGTTAAATCTACCCCTATGAGACTTAGGAGTATGAGATGTTAAGTAAACATTTGTATTTGTACTTTGAAGTATTTCGCCTATTGTCCATATAATAGTTGATAATATAAAGATTATAAAAGCATTTGCAAAATACAACATTCCAAATCCAATTGCAAAGAATATGCCAGCTATTGTTATGTTGAAAAGTGGGCTATTCTTTTTAGTCAAGCTAAGTATAAATGTAGTTCCAACTACGACTAATATAGCATTTACAGATGTTGATATCCCATAAAGCTTTGCACCATGATCTCCAAATAAATGTGTCATATGCATAGGTAGTATATACATAGTTTGGGCATAACCAAAAGAGAACATAGCACTTATAAGAGAAAATATTAAAAGATAAGGCCTATTAAAAAGTACTTGAATTAATGTTCCCTCTTCATGTCTTTCAAGATCAGATGAGTCTATAGCAAGTTCAAAGTTATTACCTGCTTTATCAGGCATAGTTTCTTTAATCATAAAAAATATAAGTACTAAAGACAACAATGTAGTAAATGCATCTCCTATGAATAATAATTTTGTATATTTACTATATAAAAACCCAGCTACAATAGGGGCAATGCCATATCCTATATTTATACCTAGATACATTAGGGAGAAAGCCTGAGGTCTCTCTTCTTTAGTAGTTACATCACCTACAATAGCATTGATACATGGTCTAACAGCGCTTGAAAAAAATCCTGATAGTACAAGTAAATAAGCAATATAAATTGATTGTTCTAAAAGGCCACAAATCATAAATATTAAGGCAGAGATAAAATTAAAAAACAATAAAGTGTTTTTTCTTCCATATAAATCTGCAAACCTTCCACCTATTAAAGAACCTGGGATGGATAATAATGAATAAAATAATATAAATCTTCCTGCAAGAGATGGACTCATATTAAGTTTCTCTGTCAAAAACAATGTTAAAAATGGGAAGACAAAAGCTCCAAGGGTGTTTATAATATTTGCAATAAATAATATGTAAACACTTTTAGGTAAACCCCTATAATCTTTAAAAATTGAAATTTTCATAATATTTATCCTCTTTTATATAAATTTTTCTTCAAATAATATAATATGTAAATTATAATTAAAATGATACAGTACATATTAATATAAAATACGTTATATAAGGATATATTCCTCTATATATGTATCGGTATATTGTACAAAAGATAAAAACTAAGGGGGAGAAATATGTTCGGAGTATTGGTAAATGCTTTAAGTGTGGTTGCAGGAAGTTTAGTAGGTGTAGTTTTAAAGAAAGGAATAAAGGATAAGTATACACAGACTATAATACAAGGATTGGGACTTGCAGTAGTAGCTCTTGGAATTATGGGATCACTAGAAGCTAACAATATGTTAGTAGTAATTGTAAGTATTGCTATAGGAAGTATAATAGGTGAGTGGATAGATATAGAAAAGCTACTTGAAAACATGGGAGACAAAATACAAAGTAAAGTTTCAAAACCTAAACATGAAAATAGATCTGTAGGAAGTATGGAGCCATCTATTAGTTCAACTTTAGAATCTGCAGATGAAAATCAAGGTAGTATAGCTAAAGCATTTGTTGCAGCTACACTTATGTACTGTAGTGGAGGTATGGCTATAGTAGGTTCACTTCAAAGTGGATTAGAACAAAATCATACAACACTGTTTATTAAATCTATATTAGACGGAGTAACTTCTATTGTATTAGCTTCAGCTATGGGAATAGGGGTAATATTTTCAGCTGTATCGGTGTTTTTATATCAAGGCTTAATAGCAATAAGTGCATCTTATGCTAAAGGTTTATTAACAGATGTAGTTGTAGCCGACATGTCTTCTATAGGAGGTCTATTGATACTTGGAATAGGAATAAACGTATTAGGGTTAGCTAAGATAAAAGTAGGAAACATGATTCCAGCAGTAATTATACCTATTATATATTATTCTATTTTTTAATGTAAAATGTTTCTCACTTGATGCATATAATGTATTAAGTGAGGTGGCTTATATGGAAATATTGTCAATTTTATTTACATTTGCAGTAGCGACTTTATCTTCAATACTAGCAGAAAGTAAAAATAGAAATGGAGCAATATGGTTTATACTAGGATTAGTATTTAACGTATTTGCGTTATTAGTATTAGTTTTTTTAAGAAAAAAAGAAGATTTACAATGTATTAAAAGATGCTTCCACTGTGGAAAAGACGTTAACTGTAGTGATGAATTTTGTCCGTTTTGTAAAAAGGAATTAGACATATAATACAAGTACAAGGCTAGTTAATAAACTGGCCTTAATTTTTGTTAAAAAAAGTTGTTAAAAAAATATTGACTATTGTATACAGTATATGATATATTAAATGTACAGATTAAGAGATATTTGCCCCTTTTTATATAAATAAATTCCCCCCCGAAAAAGAAGTTCTTTTTAAAGAAGTTCTTTTTTATTGAAAAATTTTAGAATATACAAAAAACTTTAAAAGGTAAGGTTTATTAAAAAATTTGTCGAAAGAACACTAACACTTCTAGGTAAAATGCTTAAATTAGTATTGTCATTTATAATTAGGATATGATATTATAAATCTAAGGGGTAAGCAATTACCGAATAGGAAGCACATATAAGGTTGAGAAATATTGGGGGAAATATTGATCGGAAAACGTTTTTTATATGGGGAGTTTTGTAAGGTTCCTAATTTTATTAGGAATCTTTTTTATTACTAGGAAATTACAATTTAGGAGTGATACTGTGGCGAAGAAAAAGGTATATGCAGTTAGAAAAGGAAGAAAAACTGGATTGTTTAATACATGGGATGAATGTAAGGAGCAAATAAGTGGATTTTCTGGAGCAGAATACAAAAGCTTTTTAACACAAAGTGAAGCAGTTGAGTACCTTGGATTAAATAAAGATGAAGATATAGATAATGAAGATCAAAAAGAATTTGAACATATGGTTTCATATGTAGACGGTAGCTATGAAGATAGTCTAAAAAAATACGGATCTGGAGTAGTTATATTATATAAAAACGATAAAATAACTTTTAGTTTACCAGGAAATGATCCGAGATTTCTTTCAATGAGAAATGTGTCAGGTGAAATAATAGCAGCTCAAAAGGCCATGGAATATGCATTAGAAAACAATATAGATAAACTTGATATTTATTATGATTATGAAGGCATTGAAAAATGGTGTACTGGAGTGTGGAAGGCCAATAAAGAAGGCACTAAACTTTACAGAGATTTTTATAACAGTATATCCAAAAAATTAAAAGTAGATTTTATAAAGGTAAAAGCGCATAGTGGAGATAAGTACAACGAAGAAGCTGATAAGCTTGCAAAAGAAGCTTTAGTAAAATAGGTAGAGATCTTGATAAGATCTCTACCTATTTTGGTATATAAATTTCAAACTTAGTACCTTTATTTTCTGCGCTTTCTACATCGATACTTCCATTATGAAAATCAACTATAGCTTTAACTATACTAAGTCCTATACCAGCACCACCTGTAAGCCTAGTTCTTGATTTATCTACTCTATAAAATCTGTCGAAGATATATTCTATGTCTTCATGTGGTATTCCAATGCCATCGTCTTTAAATATTAATTTAATTCCATTTTTATGTCCAAGTATTTTTACTTCAATATTTCCGCCTTCATTTGTGTATTTTATTGAATTTGATAATAAGTTTATTATAACTTGAGTTAATTTATCTTTATCAGCATATATAGTTAAATTATTATTTGTAAAATTAACAGTTATGTTTTTTCTTTTATATTCTGATTCAAAATTAGTGATTGTATTTTGTACAAGTTCTCCTATGTTAAATTCTTGTTTATTAATATCTTTATAATCTTGTTCATACATATATAATTTTTCTAAATCCTGTACTAATCTACTTAACCTTAAAATTTCCTCATAGCAAACTGATAATCTCTCTTTAGTAGGATCTATTATTCCATCAATTAATGCTTCTAGTGTTATCTGCAGTGAAGTAAGTGGCGTTTTTAATTCATGGGATATATCCTTAGTTAGGTTTTTTCTTATATCGTCTTGTCTTTGCAGAGATTTTGCTAAGTCATTAATACTAACAATTAAATTATCTAACTCTAAAGTATCCACTTTTTCATCTATTCTTTGATTGTAATTTCCCTTAGATATATCTTTAGTAGTTTTCGCAACCTTAGAAATTGGCCTTACTATATTATTAGTAACTAAGAAGCCTACTACAATAGAAGCGATTAGTGCTATAAAGCTTGAATATATTAAAACCTTGTTCAATGTTTTTAGGTACAAAATGTCATTTTCACTATAATAATCAGGATATGACCCTATTGATATAGTTCCAACAGAATTATTTTTTATAGTTATATCATATTTATTAACCGTATACTTTTTTTCCCAATTTGGAAAATGCATCATCATATGTTCGCTCATATTATGTAAAATGTTGTTACACTTATACAAATTGTATTTGTGAGCATCCCAAATTATTTTTCCTTCATCATCATATATAGTTATAATAAATCCATTATCTAAGGCCTCACTACCTATATCCTCAATAGTAGTTAAATCCCATTTACCTAGGTTTTTATAACTTCTTTCTAGATCATTCACTATAGATTTATTATTATTTTCTCCTCTTGATAGTATATATTCTCTAAATTGATTTTCAATTAACCCGTTTGCAAGTAAGGCCACTGTTAATACACTTATAATAGCAACTAAAATGTAAGATAGAGTTAGTTTATATCTTAATTTAAGCTTCATTTATTTCTTCCTCCACAAAACTTATATCCTATACCATATACTGTAATAATATATATTGGATTTTTAGGATCATCTTCTATCTTTTGTCTTATGTTTTTGACATGGGTATCTATAGATCTATCCATTCCATCATAGTCATATCCTAAAGCAAGTAAAACCAATTCTTCTCTAGTAAAAACTTTATTTGGATACTTAACCATACTAAGTAATATTTTATATTCTGTAGCAGTGAAGTTTAACAATTCTCCACGTTTTTTCACTTCATAAGTACTATGATTAATTATTATATCGTCATTGTTAAAAGAGTGTATATTATTACTCTGATTTGTATCTTTATTTATTCTTCTTGAAATAGCATTTATTCTCGCCACTAGCTCTTTGGCTCTAAATGGTTTTGGTATATATTCATCTGCACCTATATTTAAACCTTCTATAACACTAGCTTCATCGCTTTTAGCTGTAAGCATTACAATATATACATTTGAATTTTTTCTAATTGCCTTGCAAACTTCAGTGCCTAATATATCTGGAAGCATTATATCTAATATAACAATATCTGGATTATGTTCATTGAAGTTTTCAATTGCGCTTTTTCCATCAAATGATTGGTGTATAATATATCCTTCTTTATCCAAATAGTTTTTTACAATTTCATTTATATTAATTTCATCCTCTACGATTAAAATACTTACATTATTCATTAATAATCCACCACCTTTTCTTTTATATTATTTTATCAAATAATTGTATGGATTTTATGAAGATTTTAATATAAATCCAAATTTTATTAAAATTTTCACATAAAACACACATTACAGTTTATTTTTTCACAAATAACACACACAAGAGTAGTAATATATATTTGTAAACAAAAGTATACTATTAATTAATAGTATTAAAATTGCTCCCTTAAAATTAATATATATAAAAAGGACCTTACTGAATTTCAGTAAGGTCCTTTTACATGATTTTTATATTAACCTAAAACATTTGAAGGTCCTAGTGTAAGTGGAAGTTCATATCCTAAATATCCTTCTAATTCATTCTTTAATGAAACAGGATCTCTCATAGCCCTTGACATTGCATCAGAGAGTATATTGGCTTGATCGTAATTTGCAGTCCAAGCAAATAGTCCACCTAAACAATTTTCAAGTGCATATAAACCTTTATAATATATAGCTAATGAATTATCATATGACATAGCAAAGTCTTGATCTGAGTTTTGAATTAAATAAGAAGCCTTAGCTGCATTATCCCACTTAGCTGTGAAACCATTTTTATTTATATAATTTCTTCTTAACTCATCAAAGGTTCTATAAACAGAAGCTCCTAGTCTTCCATAAAAAGGAATTCCAAGTAGTAATTGTTCAGGTGGCATTCCAGCTGCTATTAAATTTCTAACCCATATATCAACACTAAATCCTGGTAGTGATAAGCTTGAAGGGAATAAGTTTGCTTGATGCTTTCTAGCATTTCTACTTGTTGATGGTTCTCCAGCTGTAAAGTCGTAAGCCATTATATTGAAATAATCTATTATAGGTGCTATAGCACTTATATCTGCGCTTCTTCTAATATAATCTTGTGATCCAGTACCTGCAACACTTAGCCATTTATCTTGACCTATTGCATTTCTTACATCTTGAAGTAAAACTGTAAAGTTTGCTCTATCTTGAGGTGTAGCCTTTATTCCAGCGGCGCCTACTCCTGGATATTCCCAGTCCATGTCAACACCATCTAAGTTATACTCATCTATTGTTCTAACAATACTTTGAGCAAATGTATTTCTTCTAGAAGAATTTGCTGCTGTATCTGAGAACCCTTCAGCACCCCATCCACCTATAGCTAAAACAACTCTAAGATTAGGGAATCTTTCTTTATATGATACTAATTGTCTTAAATACTGAGGTTGAGGTACTCGTATTGTTGAATCAGGATTTATTTCAGCAAATGCCCATATAGCAACATCATGTAAACTAGCATCAAAGTTTTTTGGATTACCATATACATAATTTACAACTAATCGATTGTTCGCATTAGGACAATTTGCACCTGGAAGTTGTGGCTGAGGTAGTCCTTCTGGTGGTGTAACAGGAGCAACACTTACTGTTTCTACTACATTTTCAAATAAATTTTCACCTATACAACCTTGTTGCATATTCATAGGAATATTTTTTTTGCCATTATTATTAATAGGCATTGTACTCATAGGCATTGTTCCTTGTGATGCAGGCAATTGATTTACTCTATCTGGCGTTAGGCATAAGTACCAATCCATACAGCCATATCCGTTGCCACAGTTTGTAACTCTTTCTTTTAGTTGTTCCCATGTTTGAGGATAAGGCATTATTACAGGCATACCTGGAATCCAATTAGCTGGAGTAACAACCTTTTGTGAATCGCCAGTTTGAAGTGAATCTAATATACGCAGTATTTCAGGGATATTTCTACCTGTTGATGCTGGATAGTAAAGTATTGTTCTTAAAATTTGATTAGGGTCTATTATAAATACTGCTCTTACTGTTGATGTTTCACTCATATCAGGAGATATCATACCATAAAGTCTTGCAACTTTAAAACTTCTATCATCTATTATAGGGAATGGTATTTCAACTCCAGTGTGTAAATATATATTATAAACCCACGCTAAGTGAGAAGGAGTACTATCTATACTCAGGCCTATAAGTTGTGCATTTTTACTTCTAAATTGAGGATAGTATTTAGCAAATGATAAAAACTCAGTTGTACAAACAGGCGTAAAATCTCCTGGATGTGAAAATAATACAACCCATTGGCCTCTAAAATCAGAAAGCCTAATAGGCCCAAAGGTTGTATTTGCAGAAAAGTCAGGGGCCTTAGCTCCTAAGTTTGGTAAGGAAGGCATTATAAATCACTCCTTAAAAATATTTTTTCCTTCTTTTATAATATTAAATTTAATTAAAAAATGTTACTAAAAAAATTGATATTTTTTGTAAAATATGGTATATTAGATATGCAATTATATGTAGGTTTTTGGAGATATTTGGGAGGAAGAGAGATGAAAAAGGTTTTAAAAACATTTCTTCAAGCAGCTAGTATATGTGCTGTAGTGGTAATGTTAACAATGGGGATAAACTTTGCATTAGGAGTAAATGTTAGAATAAGCTATTATATGGTTATGTTAGCAGGATTTATTGGATTATCTCTTATATGGAGTGTGGGGACATATGTACTAAAATTAAAGATGTTAGGTGTTCCAGTTAAGAAAAATATAAGAAGTAAAAAAGTTGTTAGTCCTGTTAGACAAATAAATTATGATAATATAAGACGACGTAAAGTATCTTAAAAAGCATGGATTATCCATGCTTTTTTTATATACAGAAATTACCATGTATGATTTTTGGTCAGAATCCTTTCAAAACCTGAATTTGTAATGTATATTAATTATTGAATAAAACATTTATATGGGGGGCAGTTAATAATGACAAACCTTTTTAGTTCGTATAAAATAAAAGATATGGAGTTAAAAAATAGAATAGTAATGGCTCCAATGTGTATGTACAGTTCAAATTCTAATGGTTATGTTGAAAACTTTCATTTAGTACATTATACTTCAAGAGCCATAGGTGGAGTTGGACTTATAATATTAGAAGCTACAGCAGTTGATCCTGATGGTAGACTTACTGATAAAGATTTAGGTATATGGGATGACTCTCATATAGAGGGATTAAAGAAAATAGTAGACGAATGTCACAAGTATGGGGCTAAAGTAGCTATACAATTAAACCATGCAGGAAGAAAATCTACAGTGGCAGAAGAACCTATAGCTCCAAGTTCTATAAAATTTAGTGATGAATATTCTACTCCTAGGGAAATGACTAAGGATGACATAAAAAGAGTACATAAAGCATTTATTGATGGTGTAAGACGTGCAAATGAAGCTGGATTTGATGCTATAGAAATACACGGAGCTCATGGATATTTAATAAATGAGTTTTTATCTCCATTAACTAATGAAAGAAATGATGAGTACGGTGGATACAAAGAAAATAGAGTTAGGTTTTTAGATGAGTTAATATCTAAAGTTAAAAAAGAATGGCCAAATAATAAGCCTTTAATGCTTAGAGTTTCAGCTGAGGACTATATGGCAAATGGAAATGTTGCAGAAGATGTAGCTGATATGATAAATCTTATGGACAATAAAGTTGATATAATAAATGTAAGTACTGGTGGAGTTGTAGATACTCGTGTAGACTCATACCCTGGATATCAAATAAAACACAGTGAAATCATAAAAAATATTACTAATATCCCTACAATAGCTGGTGGTCTTATTACTAATTCTTATATGGGTGAAGAGATAATTAGAAATAATAGAGGAGATCTAGTATTCTTTGGAAGAGAATTACTTAGAAATCCATACTTCCCTATGAAAGCAGCTAATGAATTAAATTATAATATAGAATGGCCAAAGCAATATAAAGCAGCTAAAAGATAATAAAATTAAATAAAGTTTATACTTAAAATCACCATGAAATCCACATGGTGATTTTTTAGAATTTATATTAAATTTGAGAAATATGTGGTAGAATATATAATATGAAATAGATTCAATATTACGAAAATTAAGAAATGCACACAAATTATAAGAGGGGTGTTTGATATGGAAAACATACTAAAACAAAATGCTTATAATTCTCTATATGAAATATTTTCTTCAGCTTGTTATTGCATGGATTTAGATTTAAACCAACTTTGCACTGAACTTTTAAATTGTGTAAATGATGAAAAAGAACTTACTCATATAGGTAATTACTATGATTTCTTACAAAAAGAAAGCCATTATAAAAATAGCTTCGATATAAGAGACACAATACACAGTGAATTAGAAACTATATTTAAATATGAAAATAAAGATGCTCAAAACGAAATAATAAGAATTTTTAATGAAAGTATAAAACTAGAAATGATTAAGACATTAGACAAATATTATTATAATGTATAGTATTAAATTACGAAATCAACAAATACCCTTGGATAAATTCCAAGGGTATTTATTATTCTAATAATAAATATATAATTAAAGTTTATTAGAATTGTCTTTTGTAGGTAAAATGTAACCTTCATATTTTTCATAAATTTGAAGGAATTGTTTAACTATATCTAACTTAGGTACTATTAAGTAAGAGCTAAGTGCTGAAATTATAGCTATAATTGCGCCTACAATTACATCTAAAGGATAATGAACTCCTACCCAAATACGTGAAAGCCCTACAAAAAAAGCTAGGACAACCCACAAAAATCCGTGATTTTTTCTAAACAACCAAAAAGAAATGCAAAATGAAAAAAATAAAATAGTATGGTCACTTGGAAATGAATTATCTATACTTCTCTCAATAAGTTTATTAACATCAGACAGTACTGCAAAGGGTTGAAGATTTGAATGAAATTTACCTAATATTTTTCCAATTGTTTCAGCAATAACAAAAGAAACACATGAGCTAATAACCATAATTCTGTTATTATTTTTTTTAATAAACCAATATATAAGTATACTAAAAGCTAAAATATACACTGTATATTCTGAAATAAATTTAAAAGCGGGATTTAAGGATGTATATTGCTTACCTAAATCATTAACTGCTCGAAATAAAGTAATATTTAATTGTGAAAAATTCATTTTATATTCCTCCTTATTTATATTATTAAGTAAATTATATTGAATTTGCTTTGTATGTAAAATCGATTAATATTACACTAACATTACAGTTTTGAAATAAATGATTAAGACATTAGGCAAATATTATTAAATGTATAGCAATTAAACCTCTTATTGTATATTAATATCAGTAAGAAGTTTAATTTATTGTGAGAAAGGAAAATGTCTATGTCACAGGTAGCAAAATGGGATGTTATTGGAGATAGTGTTATAGGATATAGCCACAAATTATCTAATACTAACTGCCAAGATTTTATTTCATATGAAAAACTAGAAAATGGCGTTGTAATAGCCCTTGCAGATGGTCATGGAAGTCCATCTTGTATGCACAGTGAAATAGGTTCAAAACTTGCAGTGGAAACTGCCATTAATACACTAAAAAACATTTATAACAAGGTATACAACGGAAAAAATATAGATGAAAAAAGACAAACTAGAAGAATAGAATATATACAAAAGATTGTAAAAAGCGATAAGTTTAAAAAAAATATAGAAAATACATGGAAGAAAAAAGTTGAAGACCACCACAAAACAATATATCCTGTCGTATATAAAACTAACTACGTTAAATATGGAACAACTTTAGTGGCAGCTTTGGCAACAGAAAGTTTTATAATATATATAAAAATAGGGGATGGTGATATATTTACCTATAACATAGAAGAATCAGAAACATACAAGAGGATAATAGAACAAGACAAAGCTATATACAACTTTATAGTAAATTCAATGTGTTTAGATGAAGCATATAAGTATATAGATATTGAATTTGATAACTTTTATAAAAAAAAGCCTCCTGTTGCTATACTTCTGTGCACTGATGGTTATTCTAATTCATTTGAATTAGATGAGGAAATTTTTGCATCAATAAAAAATTATTATGAACTTGCAAAAGTTGGGGATAAAGAAAATATACAAAGAACCCTAAACCTAGAGCTTGAGAGCATGTCAAAGCTAAAAAGCAGAGATGATATATCATTTGGAATTGTTTACAACATTGTTAATTAATTTGTTTATATTTGACCGTATTTATTAATATGTGGTAAAATTTATATTATATTTTTGTCAAAGTAAAGGGGATTACAACATGATTAACAAAAGAAAAAATATAGTAGTTTTATTATCTATAACTTCGGTTTTAACAATATTAACTGGATGTAGTTCGAAAAAAGGAATTGAATCTTCAAAACTAAGTGAAAAAGTTGTAGAACAAACAAAGGTTTTAGGAGTAGAAGATAAAGATAAAGAAGATGAAAACTTAGAAAATGAATTAAAAATTGACGATAAATCACAAGATGTAAAAAAGCCTACAGAATTTAAAAAAGAGCAACTAAAAGAAGCTGAACAACGTATGGAAGAAAGTTTTGAAATAAAAACTCAAATACAAAACAAAACAAATAATCCGTTGACTAAAGAAGACATAAATTCTTTGAAGTTAAGTAATGAAAATTTAGCTAAATACAACAATGAATTAGAATCAAAATTTGCCAAATATCCAAATCTAACTCAAGAAGACTATGACATTTCGCTTAAAATTATAGATAGTATGGTAAATGAAATAAATAATATGAACAAAATCCAAAATAATTCAGATCAATTCAAAGGTCTTTTAGTAAATACTATAGAAGGTTTGGTAACTACAAAGAATTATATTACACAAAGTAGAAATTACGACTTAACATCTCAGCAAGCAGTATTAGTACCTGAGTTATTAAAAAAATGTATAGATATATACAACGACAATATGGCTGATATATTATCGTCAATAAATGATTATGTATATAGTAAATAAATATTAAGGTTTAAAGGGCTGTTTATTAACAGCCTTTTGTTGTGTATGTTTACAGTCAGAGTATGTAGTTAATAATAAATATATGTGATATAATATTTTAATATAAGATATAAGGGCAAATAGTGTAAAGGGTGGTATTATAATGGGTATAAAGCTGTATATAGATAAAATAGTAGAGTATATAGATATTAATAGTAAAAAAATAATTACAATAACTATATCCATATTAGCTATCTTAGTTTTATCAATAGTTTTATTTATAGGAATTGGCAATATGTCTGTAAGCAAAGAAGTAGGAAGATTAATGAACTATATAGAGCAAAGGAAATATAGCCAAGCTATATCCTATTATGAAAAAGTAAAGGAAGACTTAGGATCAAAGGAAGAAGAAAGATTTGAAGATAATGCTGGAAAGAAGATAAATAAGCTACTGTTAGAATATGGTTCTAAGTATATAAATGGAGAAATAGGAAAAGAGTACTTAATAGGATTTATAAATACTATAGATAAGATGAAAACAATACAACTAGATGGTGAAAGTATATTAAAGCAATCTGAAGAAGTAAAAAATATGTACGTAAATGATAAGATAGACTATAAAGCTGCCAACGGGTACATAAATGCTGTATCTAATTTAAATATAGCTAAATATGAAATAGAATCTTACTCTACTATAATAAACACATATGAAGAATCAAGAGTAGTATACAAAGATGCAGTACAAAAACAAGAAAAGAAAATGTACAAAGAAGCTATAGAATCATACAAAAAGGTTATCAAAGAAGATACTAAATACTATGAATTAGCTCAAAAGAAAATAAATAATTGTATAGACGTTATGTATAATTATTATATAACAAAAGCTGAAGAATATAACAAAGAAGGTGATTATTCTAAGGCTCTAGAAACTATAAATTACTTACAAAAGTACTATGAGGATGATGAAAAGATATACAAATTACATCAAAAGTACACTAAAAACTTTGACGAGTATAATATGAATAACACTGAAGTATTAAATCTACTAGTTAAAAAAATAAAAATAAACAAAGAAAATCTAGATGTTGGCATATATCAAGAAATGATAGGAACTAAAAAGTATTATTATGTAGAGGCATCTTCACAAAATAAAATTATTAATAAATTCTTAATAGATGCAAAAACAAGAAAACTATATGGATATTTAGATGAAGACATAATTTATAATAGCAATGGTTGTGATGGGCACTGGAGAAAAAATGAAGAGGGAATAATTGAATTTGCTATAAATAAAGGTGAAGCAGTTAATCTAGTAAAAAATAAAACAAAGGAATTTGACAAGAAACTGCGAAATATAGAATATATTGAAAAAGAAAAAGCACTTAGATATTTAGATAAAAAATATGAAAAAAATATTAATAAACTATATAACGGAAAATACGATATAAATTATTATATTGTAGCTAAATCGGGATTCTTCTCAAAATCCGTATTTATAGTAGACCCATATAAAAATAAAGTTTACTACTGTGGAGAAAGTGGTATAACTAATATTAAATAACCACATGAGGGGAGCTATTAAATGAAACTAAATAAAATACAAATTGCTGTAGGATCTGCTGCTATACTTGGAATAATAGTAATTCCACTTGTATTTGTGTCATCTGCAATTAATAGCAACAAAATAATACCTAATACTTATGTTGATGATATAAACATAGGTGATTTAACTAAAGATGAAGCAGTTAAAAAGTTAGAAAAAGAATACAATGAAAAAACTATATCAATAAAGTACAACGATAAGTCTTGGAATATATTAGCCAATGATATAGATTTTAAATACAATATAGCTGAAACAGTAGATGATGCTTATAACTCTAGTAGAGATGGGAATTTTGTTGAAAATGCATCAGATACCATATCTGCAAATTTTGGAAATAAAACTAATATAAAACTAGAATTAAATTACGATAAGTCAAAACTTAACAAAAAGATAGAAGATATAGCTAAGGAAATTGATGTACCAGCAAAAGATGCAACTATAAATATAAACGGGTCTAATATAAATGTAACTAAAGAAGTGGTAGGAAAGAAAGTAGAAATATCAGATACTAAAAAGGCTATAGAAAACGGAATAATAGATAATAATTTTTCAATAGATTTAATTGTAAAAGAAGACAATCCTGAAGTTACTGAAGAACAATTAAAATCTATAGATACTGTACTTGGACAGTATTCAACTAACTTTAATGCAAGTGTTGCAGGAAGAACTTATAATGTTAAACTAGCAGCACAAAGTACAAGTAATATAGTACTTATGCCTGGAGAAGAGTTTTCATATAACGACTCAACAGGTCCAAGAAGTATAGCAAATGGATATCAAAATGCTCCTGTTATAGTACAAGGAGAATTACAAGAAGGTGTAGGCGGGGGAGTTTGCCAAGTATCTACAACTTTATATAATGCAGTATTATACTCAGGGGTAGACATAACTAATTTTAGAAATCACTCTATACCTTCAAGTTATGCACCAAAGGGAAGAGATGCAACAGTAGCCTATGGAGCTATAGATTTTAAATTTAAAAATAACTTTAAACATCCAATATATATAAAAAATACAGTATATGGAAATACAGTACTTTCTCAAATATATGGAGCAAAAGCAGATAACGCAAATATAGAAATAGTTACAACTACAGATAAGGTAGTAGCATCTTCTGTTAAAAAAGTAAATGATAGTAACTTAGAAATAGGAATAGAGAAAGTTACTCAAAAGGGAAGAGATGCATATTCTGTATCAACATATAGAGTATACAAAGATGGAAGTGGAAAAGAAATAAAAAGAGAAAAAGTGGTTAATTCTTATTATCCTGCAAAACAAACTATAATATCTGTTGGAACTAAAGTGCCAGAGCCAAAAGCACCAGTTGTACCGCCGGTAACACCACCAGTTACACCACCGGTAACACCACCAACAACTGAAACATCTACACCACCAGCTTCGACTCCGGCTCAATAACTACATAATCAATAAATCTAACCGTTGGAAACTTATCCAACGGTTTTTTTAATTTCCAACTTCTAAACTTAAGCAACAGACCTGGTTTTCAAGGTCGTTGGCGACATGAACGTAGCGAATTTTTAGTATGCTTAGTTATATTAATTATAAATTTTTAATATATATTTAATATACTATTAGGTTTAAGGAGTAGACGTTATGGTGAAGGGTCAATTTGTTAAAAATAATAAAGGTAAATTAATTGGATCAGTAGTTTTAATCCTATGTATAATCATAGTAGGTGCAATGTTTTTTTATAATAAGTATATGAATACAAGTACCATACCTGAGAATATTTACATAGAAAGGACATATGTAGGCAATCTTACGAAGTCAGAGGCTATAACAAAGTTAGAAAAAAGATATATACCAAAGACTATAAAGTTAACATATGAGGATAAAATTTGGAGCATAGAACCAGCTCAAATAAACTTAAAATACAATATAAAAAAGAGTGTAAATAATGCTTATAACTACACTAGAGATAAATCATATATTAAAAATATATCGAGGATGATTGAACTACATAAAGGAAATAAAAAGAGTATAAAGTTAGAAGCCATTCATGATGAGGCAAAACTAAGTGAAATTATGCAAAATATATCAAATGATATAAATGTAGATATGAAAGATGCTACTTTAAATGTAAATGATGGAGGCGCTCTTGAAACTACAGAAGCTAGGGAAGGTAAACAAGTAGACATAGGAAAAACTAAAGAATTTATATACAATAATATAAATGAAAAAGAATTTGAAGAAATAGAAATAATTGTAAATACAGTACCTCCAAATATAACTACTGAAGATGTTAAAAGCGTAAACACTATATTAGCTCAATTTACTACTACATTTAATGAGTATTCTTCAGATAGAGCTCATAATATATTAAAAGCAGGTCAGAGCACTAGTAATATAGTTTTAATGCCAGGAGAAGAGTTTTCATATAACAATTTGACAGGTCCTAGAACAGGATACAATGGATATAGGAATGCTCCTGTAATAAGAAATGGAAAACTTCAAGATGGAGAAGGTGGAGGAGTATGCCAAGTATCTACTACTATATACAATGCTGCACTATATGCAGGTCTTGAAATAACTGAAGTCAGAAATCATTCACTACCATCTCATTATGCTCCAAAGGGAAGAGATGCTACAGTTGCTTATGGATATCTAGATTTTAAATTTGAAAATCCTTATAACCATCCTATATATATTAAAAATATAATTAAATATGGGCATGTAACTACAAAAATATATGGATGTAGTAAAGATAGACAAATAATACAAATAAAAACAGAACAAAAAAGAGAAAAAGATAACTATGTAGTAAAAACTTATAGGATATTTAGAAACTCACAAGGAAAAGAAATAAAAACAGAACATATAAGTACCAGTAAGTATAAAGTTGAAAAATAATAAAAGACAAGGGGCAATTCAACATGAATTGTCTCTTTTTCTATTTATTTTTATGTTTAATAAAATGACAATAAGTGGTATTATATAATTGTATTACATTTTTTGTGAATGTAGTTATGGAGGGTGACGATATGAGGAACATTAAGGTGTTTTTGTATAAAGACAATATAAGTTATGATTTAAATAAGCATATAACCAAAACATATAATGTCGACAGTGTTGAATATGTATATATTAACAATGAATATATAATGAATAATAAAGAGGATTTTTTTGAAAAATTTAGAGAATGTGATTTAGCTTTTATCGTATATGATTTGGACAGGGATATAGATAATTTACACATAACAAAAACATTAGATTTTGTATCTAAGGTATCATATACTGCTGATATATTTACCACGGGAATATTTTTAAAGGAAAATAACTATAAAAAATATAATACTTCTAAGTTTAAGAAAAATATTAATAAATTAAAGAAAAATATAGATGCAATGTTACTACTTGATAAAAATGATGAGTATGATAATATAGAGTCCCATATAATGGAATATATAATAGATATATTAATAGATAAAAAAATAAAAATGGGTGATATAAAGTTTTGCCTAAAAGATGGCGGAATGTCATATTTAAGTAAGGCACATACAAGGGGAAGAGGAAAAGAAAAATATATAGATGTTATAGATAAAATTTTGAAAAAGAAGGATATAGATGAAGTGATAGATAAAACTTGGTCTGTAATAATGAAAATAAGATGTGATAAAACTCCTTATTTAATAAATAATTATATAGATTATTTTAAGGAAAAATTCGATTACAATTTAAACTTAATATATTACATATATGAAGAAGACGATATGAACGATGATGTTGAAATGACAATTATAGTAACAGAATGTTAAGAAGAGCATAGCTCTTCTTTTTTTTGAGCAACGGGCCTGGTTCTCAAGGGCGTTGGCGACATGAGCAAAGCGATTTTTGAGCAACGGGCATGACTTTTAATAGAACCTATTTTATAACAAAGACATATTATATAGAGACTATAAAAATAGGGGGGATAATTTTGAGTTATTATAATCCATATACAAATTATTTAAACAAAGTATATACAAGTCAAAGACAAACACTTCCAAATAAAATAGCATTAAGGGCCAATAATGGTCAGTATGTAGTAGCAGAAAATGGCGGTGGAGGTCCTATTAATGCAAATAGAGATGAAGTGGGACCATGGGAAACATTTACAGTAGTAGATAGAGGTCAAAATAGAGTCGCTCTACAGGCAAACAACGGTCAGTATGTATCAGCAGAAGGTGGCGGAGGAAGAGAGTTAGTAGCAAATAGAGATGAAATAGGACCATGGGAAACATTTACAGTAGTAGATAGAGGTCAAAAT
>NZ_JCANUR010000023.1:0-26290 GCF_059569055.1 Sporacetigenium mesophilum DSM 16796
AGCGCGAAGCCGACTTTGAGATAAGATTTCCCACCGTAAGGGTAAGACCCCAGGAAGACTACCTGGTTGATAGGTTCAAGGTGTAAGTTCAGTAATGGATTTAGCTTATGAATACTAATAGGTCGAGGACTTGACCATTAATATGCTGTTTAGTTTTTAGTGTGTTAACTGCATGATTTACAGAAATCTTGATTTCGTTGTAAGTCAGCATGCAGTAGCTTTAGCTACTGTAATCCTTAACAATAAAACTATGTGGTTACTATAGCAAAGAGGATACACCTGTTCCCATTCCGAACACAGAAGTTAAGCTCTTTAGCGCCGATGGTACTTGGTGGGAAGCTGCCTGGGAGAGTAGGACGTAGCCATTTAAAAAAGAAGCGTATATACGCTTCTTTTTTATTTGCTTAATTTGAGAAAATGAACAAATTTTAATAAAATTTTAAAATAAAAAAGGATAAATAAAAGTTTAATCGAATATATATAAATAAATTAAAATAAGATTTTCAAGGTGCCTTTATAAGGAGAATAGGGAATTAGGTTAAAATCCTAAGCGGACCCACCACTGTAAAGATGAGCTATACTCAGTATACCACTGGATAATTTCGGGAAGGTGAGTATTTGCTGTGAATCTGAGCCAGGAGACCTGCCTTAAAAAATCGTCTAGAATAGATGACGGTAAAGTCTATATCTTTATTTTGTAATACTCAAAATAAAGATATAGACTTTTTTATTTGCACCTTAATAACCAAAAAGGGGAGATGTAATTATGAAGTTATTGCAAAGTACTTTAGAGAAAATAGAAAAGTTAGATGAATTTTATATGGAAAAAGCTAATGAGAAGCTTGATAATCTAATAAAGCCTTTGGGAAGCTTAGGAAAGATAGAAGATATATGTATTCAACTAGCGGGAATATATGAAAGTGAATCTTTCGATACTTCTAAGAAAACCATAATAGCTTTTGGAGGAGATCATGGAGTTTACGAAGAAGGAATAGCATCTAGTGATCAGATTATAACTAAACTTCAAATACCAAACTATGTAAAAGGGATAAGTGGAGTTGGTGTATTAGGAAAATTTGCAGGTGCAAAAGTAATAGCAGTTGATGTAGGAATAAATTGTGATGAAGAGTTAGAAGGTGTGTTAAATTATAAAATAAGAAAGGGAACTTCAAATATAGCCAAAGGACCTGCTATGACAAGGGAAGAAGCTATAAAATCATTAGAAATAGGTATAGAATTAGCAAACAAAGCAGTAAAGGAAGGATATAAAGTATTAGGTATAGGAGAGATGGGTATTGGAAATACAACTCCATCTAGCGCTATAGTATCATTATATGCAAATTGTGATCCGTTAGAGGTTACAGGGATAGGAGCAGGGCTTTCAAATGATAAACTTAATCATAAAGCAAATATAATAAAAAGATCTTTAGAATTAAATAATCCTAATAATGATGATGCAATAGATGTATTATCAAAGGTAGGTGGATTTGAAATAGGTGCTATGGCAGGAGTGATATTAGGTGCTAGTGCTAATAGAGTTCCTGTGGTACTTGATGGATTTATATCGTATGCATCAGCATTATTAGCTTATAATTTAAATGAATTAACTAAAAAATATATGATAGCATCTCATCACTCATCAGAGGCAGGATCTTTTAAGGCGTTAGAATTATTAGGCTTAAGTCCCATGCTTAATATGGATATGAGATTAGGAGAGGGAAGTGGTGCTGCACTAGCATTTAATATAATAGAGGCAGCTAATTACACTTATAAAAATATGGCTACATTTGCACAAACAGAGATAGTTATATAGCGGAGGTAAACATTATGAGCAATATAGTAATGGTAACAGGAGGGGCTAGATCAGGAAAAAGCTCTTATGCTGAAAAGTTGTGTAAGGCACAAAAAAATAATGTTGCTTATATTGCAACATCGATACCATTTGACGAGGGTATGAAAGATAGAATAAAAAAACATCAAGAGATGAGGCCTAAAAACTGGACTACATATGAGGTATATGAAGATATATATAAATTTATAAAAGAGATAGAAAAAAACAATCAGACTGTTATATTAGACTGTGTAACTTTATTAATTAACAATCTTATGTTTAAATTTGATATAGATTACGAAACATGTAGCAGAAATGAAGTAGATGAAATAGAAAAATATATACAAAATCAGGTGAAACTTCTAATTGAAGAAATGAAAAAGACTAATTTATATGTAGTAATAGTTACAAATGAAATAGGAATGAGTATAGTTCCAGATAACAGATTGTCTAGAATTTATACAGATATTGCTGGAAGAATAAATCAATATATAGCTAGAGAAAGTGACGAGGTATACTTTGTAGTAAGTAGTATACCTATGAAAATAAAGGGTTAATAATATGAAAAGATTTATAGGAATACTTCAACTTTTAACTAGAATACCAATAAACATGGATACAGGTTTTGATGAAGAGTTTGACAAAAGCATAATATATTTTCCGCTAGTAGGTTTAGTTCTAGGGGGGATTTATTTAGCTATAACATACCTATCCTTACAAATATTTGATATATATATAGTATCAATAATATTTCTAATGAGTGAGGTTCTTTTAACAGGAGGACTTCACCTAGATGGATTAGGAGATACTTTTGACGGAATATATAGTTATAGAAATAAGGAAAAAATATTAGATATTATGAAGGATTCTAGATTGGGAACTAATGCACTTCTAGCCATAGTGTTTTTAATATTATTAAAGGTAGGTTTTGTCTATAGTATTGTAAGTATGGATATATTATATCCTTTACTATTAACCCCTGTATATGGAAGACTAGCTATAGTATTTTCTTGTTATAAAAACAAGACACCAAGACCAGGAGGAATGGGTAATTTATTTATAGGAAAGGTAAATAATAAAAGGTTATTTATAACTATATTTTCTACTATTTTAATTGTTATTTTAGCATACGTACTTATTAAAATAAGTATATATGAGGTTCTATTCAGTATAGTTTTTATACCGGTTCTATATATATTAACAAGAATGTTTACAATATATATAACTAATAAAATAGATGGAATAACGGGAGATATACTTGGATGTTGGTGTGAATTATCCCAATTAATATATTTAATTTTTATATATTTGGCTTACAAATTGCTTTAGTTATGAATTTTTAGAAGCTTAATTAAAGGAGATATATATGGTAAGGATTATACTAGTAAGACATGGAGAAACAGACGATAACAATAATATGAAATTATCTGGACATATAGACAGTAAATTGAGTAGCCTAGGCCTAAGCCAATCGCAAAAAACTGTAAACTTTTTAAAAGATTATAGTATAGATTGTATTTATAGTAGTCCATCTTCAAGGGCAGTAGAGACAATAAAAAATTTATCTAAAGAAAAAGACCTAGAAATAGTAGTAAATGATAATTTAAAAGAATTGAACTTTGGAGATTTCGAGGGAAAAACATTTAAAGAAATAGAAAGCAGTTATAGTGAAGAATTTGATAATATGTTGAAATTGGGTTTTGAATATGAATATCCTAAGGGAGAAAGTTTAGTAGAATTTCATAATAGAATAGCTTTATATATAGAAAATATTATAAAAGAAAATAGAGGTAAATCTATACTTATATGTACTCATGCGGGGGTTATAAGATGCATAATATCTCATTTGTTATCGAAAAGCTATGAACATCATTGGAATTTCAAAATAGATAACTGTTCTGTTAGTGTAATAGAAGTTGAAAATGATTTTGCAGTAATACACAAGCTAAATAATACTGATCATTTAAGATAAATGGGGATAATGAATTTTTTATAGGAGGAATTTTTATGAAAACAAAAAAGATTACTTTAGTGGCGCTATTTATAGCTTTGAGTTTTATAGGTTCAAATATAAAGATAGTTTCAAGTATAGCCTTTGATTCTATGCCTGGATTTTTAATATCGATTATGTTAGGACCTGTTTATGGAGCTATAGTTGGATTATTAGGGCACTTATTGACAGCGCTCACAAGTGGGTTTCCTATGACAATACCTATACATTTAATAATAGGTATTTTTATGGCAATAACAATTTATATCTTTGGAGTATCTTATAGAATTTTAAAAGATAAAAATAAATTCTTATCATGGATAGTACCAACTTTATTGGGAGTTATAATAAATGGTCCTGTTACAGTATACTTTTTAATTAAAGTTATAAATGTACCTGGGTTAGCTTATGCTATAATTCCTATATTGTCTCTAGCAGCTTTAGCCAACATAATAGTAGCTATAGGTATATACAGCGCCATACCAAAGAGATCATTGGCGGAGTTTAAACAAAGGTAGGTAGTTTATATGAATATAAATAGAGTCAGGGACCTAACATTAGTCTCTATAGACAATGAAAAGACAATGGTAATAGCTTGTGACAGTTGTGGTGGAATAGGGTTAAAAAGTGGAGATTCATTTAAATGCCCTCCACTTCAAGTAGGGAAATATACTGCTAAAGTTGCTTTATTTGAAGTTCTTTGTAGTGGTGCAGATGTAGTAAGTATTACAAATGCAGTTTGCAATGAAATGAATCCTACAGGAGAAGAAATAATAAAAGGGATAAAAGAAGAACTGAAACTTTTAAAGATAGATAATGTTACACTTACAGGAAGCACGGAAGAAAATATGATTACAAATTCAACTGCAGTAGGTATAACAGTAATAGGTATAGCAGAAAATGAAAAATTGAAAGTAAATAATGTAAATTGTGATTGTAAATTAATCAGTATAGGAATTCCAAAGGTAGGAAATGAGATAAAATTAGATAATGATAAAGAAATTGCTAGTTATGAAGATCTTAATATTTTATTAAATATAGAAGGGGTTTTGGAAATAGTACCTGTTGGTTCGAAGGGAATAATGTATGAATGCGAGCAATTAGCAATAAACAATAATTTAAATTTAGAAGTTAATAAAGATATTACTGTAGATTTATATAAATCAGCGGGTCCAGGTACCGTTTTAATAGCTGCAATAAAAAATAATTATTTAGAAGAGATTGAAAAAATGAAAAATTTAACTTTTATAGGAAAGTTACTAAAGAAATAGATTAATTACTGTGAAAAGGCTTAGATCTCCCCTATCTTACTATAAGGAAGGAGATTTAAGCCTTTTTAGTTAAGAGGAATTAAGAATATTAATTATATAAAAATTATATACATAAATTGTATAAATTTACTATTATATTGAATATTGCAATTTTGTATGTTAGAATGTAATTGTTAAAAACTTAATAAATCTGAAATAGGTTCTTATATAGATTAATAGGGAAAGAGGTTAAATTCCTCTGCAGCCCCCGCTACTGTAAAGCAGACGAAACCTTATTTAAGCCACTATGATTTGCATCATGGGAAGGTAAGGAAGTAGATTGAAGCTAAGCCAGGAGACCTGCCTAATTCATGAGTAGTAAACCTTCGGGGTGAAGGGTGGCGCTATAGTCTATAATAATAAGTAATTTATATTCTATAAACAAATCCTAACCAATAAAGGTTAGGATTTGTTTAATTACAAGTATAATATAAATTATCTGGTCTATAGATAATTTATATTATCCAACTACTAAACTTGAGCAACGGACCTGATTTTCAAGGTCGTTGGCGACATGAGTGAAGCGAATTTTTTATATATAAAGGGGGAAATTCCATGGGTAAATCAATAATGTTTCAAGGTACAGGTTCTGGAGTAGGTAAAAGTCTATTAACTGCGGCATTTTGTAGGATATTAAAGCAAGATGGAAAAAGTGTTATACCTTTTAAATCACAAAATATGGCTCTAAATTCTTATATAACAAAAGAAGGATTGGAAATGGGTAGGGCTCAAGTATTTCAAGCAGAAGCAGCATGTCTTGAACCACATGTAAATATGAATCCAATACTTCTAAAACCTACAACAAATAAAAAATCTCAAGTAATAATAAATGGTAAAGTATATAAAAACATGGGTGCAGCAGAATACCATGATTTTGCACCAGAGTTAAAAGATATGATAAAAGATATATATAAAGATATAAGCTCTAGTTACGATATTGTTGTTATAGAAGGTGCTGGAAGTCCAGCTGAGATAAACCTTAGAGAAAATGATATAGTTAATATGGGAATGGCTGAAATATCAGACTCACCAGTAGTACTTATTGGAGATATTGATAAAGGTGGAGTTTTTGCATCTTTAGCTGGGACAATGATGCTTTTAACTGAAGAAGAAAGAAAAAGAGTTAAGGGAGTAATTATAAATAAATTTAGAGGAGATATAAAAATTTTAGAGCCTGGATTAAAAATGCTAGAAGATATAATAAAAGTACCTGTTTTAGGAGTTATACCTTATAGTATTTTAAATATAGAAGACGAAGATAGTTTGGCAGATCGATTTAGAATGAAACAAGAAAAGGGAGATAAGGCTATTGATATAGAGGTTTTGTACTTACCTCATGTATCAAACTTTACTGATATGAATGTATTTGAAACTCAGGAAGACGTTAACCTAAGATACGTTATGAGAGGAGAATCTATAGGAGATCCAGATATTCTTATAATTCCTGGAAGCAAAAACACTATAGAAGACCTTATATATATAAAAGAAAGTGGACTAGAAAAACAAATAATAGAATTACATAAAAAGGGAAAGTTAGTATTTGGAGTATGTGGCGGATATCAAATGTTAGGTAAAAAGCTATATGACCCACAGGGAATAGAATGTGGAGTTAAAGAAATAAATGGAATAGGACTATTAGATATAGAAACTACATTTGAAGGAGAAAAGATAACCGCCCAAGTAGAAGCTATTATAGAAGAAGATATGAACGGGTATCTAAATGGATTAAATGGAATTAAGATAGAAGGATATGAAATACACATGGGAAGAAGTACAAAATCAGATGAATGTAGCTACCTAAATACTATAACTATGAGACTAGAAGAAAATGTAAGTATTTTAGAAGGAGCAATAAATGAAGATGGAAATGTAGTTGGAACTTATATACATGGAATATTTGACAACATAAGTTTTACTAGGGCTTTACTGAATAACATAAGAGATAAAAAAGGACTTGAGAGAGTAGAAAGTAATGTCTCCTCTTTTAAGGAATTTAAAGATATAGAATATGACAAATTAGCAAATATAGTTAGAGCTCATACTGATATAGATAAAATATATGAAATAATTAACTCCTAGGGGGTAAGGTATGAAAAAGATATTAATAGGTGGAACTAATAGTGGAGTAGGAAAAACTACTATATCTATAGGTATAATGAAGGCTTTAAAAAATAGAGGCTTAAATGTTCAGCCATATAAAGTTGGTCCTGATTATATAGATACCTCATATCATACATTTGTAACAAATAAAGAATCTAGAAATTTAGATAATTATATGTTAGAAGATGAAGTTATAAAGTATCTGTTTAATAAAAATTCTATTGATGTTGATATATCCATTGTGGAAGGAGTTATGGGACTTTATGACGGATACGGAGTAGATATAAACTCATGTACTAGCTCATATACATCAAAAATTCTAAAATGTCCTGTAATTCTAGTAATAGATGGAAAAGCAATGGCAACATCTAGTGCTGCAATGGTACTAGGATATAAAGAATTAGATAAAGACGTAGATATTAGGGGAGTAATAGTTAATAATATTTCATCTGAAAGCCACTTTATAATAATAAAAGAATCCGTTGAAAAGTATTGCGACATAGAAGTTCTAGGATACTTACCTAAGAATAAGGATTTTTCTCTGCCATCTAGACATTTAGGTCTTGTACCTAGTATAGAAATGGATGAGTTAAATGGAAAATTTGATAAACTTGCAGATTTAATAGAAAAGCATATAAATATAGATAGGTTAATAGAAATATCTGAATCTCAACCTATATATAGTAATTTCAAATTAAATATTCCAAAGTTTAATGATTTAACTTTAGCATTAGCATATGATAAAGCTTTTAATTTTTATTATCAAGATAATATAGATTTACTAGAAGATATGGGAGTTAATATTATTAAATTTAGTCCCTTATATGACAAAGAACTACCTAATTGTAACTGTGTATACATAGGAGGCGGTTTTCCAGAGATATTTGCTAAAGAGTTACAAGGGAATATCAACATGAGAAAATCTATAAAAGATGCTTATAACAAAAATATACCTATATACGCAGAATGTGGAGGACTAATGTATTTAGGAGAAAAGCTAGTAGATCAAGATAATAGTGAATTCGATATGGTAGGGATATTTAATGGGAAAAGTGTAATGACTAAATCTCTAAAAAGATTTGGATATTGTGTTGGAGAAGCTTTGGAAGACACTATTTTGTCACAAAAAGGAGATAAGATAAAGGGTCATGAATTTCATCATTCAGAGTTTATAAGTGATGAAAAATGCGTTTATTTAATGAAAAAGGAAAGAGAAGGAATAGTTTCGCATAATTGGATGGGAGGCTATATTAAGGGGCATACACTAGCAACATATTTACATACTCATTTTTATAGCAATTTAAATACTATGATAAATTTTTTGGAAAAAGGGATAAAGTGATATGGTTTTAATAAGTATATTCATAGGGTATATATTAGATTTAATATTCGGAGATCCATATTCATTCCCTCATCCAGTTAGATTTATTGGAAATTTAATTAAGTTTTTAGAGCAAAATATAAGAATGTTAGCTAAAAATAAGAAGAATTTAAAAATTGGTGGATTTTTTCTTTGGATTATAACAGTTGGAACTACGTATATAATTACATATTTAATAGTAAAGGTAAGTAGTATTAATATATATTTACTAACAATAGTAAATTCAATTTTAATATATACAACACTTTCAACTAAATGTTTAAAAGACGAAGCTATAAAAATATATAAAGTATTAAAAGAAAATGATTTAGAAAAATCAAGGATTCAATTATCTTACATTGTAGGAAGAGATACAAAAAATTTAAGTAAATTAGAAATAATAAGGGCTGTTGTTGAAACAGTAGCAGAAAATACTGTAGATGGTATAATATCTCCTATGTTTTATGCATTTATAGGAGGAGCACCACTTGCTATGGCTTATAAGGCTATTAATACACTAGATTCTATGGTTGGGTATAAAAATGAAAAATATGCTGAAATAGGATTTGCATCTGCAAAAATAGATGATATAGCAAATTTTATACCAGCAAGAATAACTATATTTTTTATGTCTATAGCTAGTATATTTTTAGGATATGACTATAAAAACTGTATAAAAATTGCAATAAGAGATAGAAAAAATCATAAAAGCCCTAATTGCGCTTACCCAGAAGGAGCTATAGCAGGTACTCTCGGAATACAACTTGGTGGAACAAATACTTATTTTGGAGAAAGTGTTTATAAACCAACAATAGGAGATAAAATTAGAGAAATAGATGAAGAAGATATAATTAGAACAAATAAAATAATGTATTCAAGCTCTTTCATAGCTTTAATAATATTTAGTTTAATTTATTACATTTTTGGTTAGGGGGATACGATGATAGATTTAGGTCATGGAGCAAATATAGTGGATATGTCTATAAAATATAATAAAAAAGAAAAGGATATAGTGGATTTTAGTTCTAATATCAATCCATATCTTCCAAAAGATATCAAAAAGTATACTTTAGAAGCTCTAAAAAATTCTACTAAGTATCCTGACATAAACTATATACAATTAAAAAATAGTATATCAGAATATCTAAACGTAGACGTTAACTTTATTATCGCCGGAAATGGTGCAAGTGAAATAATATATCTTCTTATGAAATCTATTGAAGGTCCTTTAGGTATAATAAATCCAACGTTTTCTGAATATGAAAGAGCAGCAAAGTTAAATGATGTTGAAGTAATAAATTTATACTTTGGAAATAATGAATTTGATTTAGACATAAATCAAATAAAAAGAGATATAAATAAGTTTAAATACTTATTTATATGTAACCCTAATAATCCAACGGGAAAGGTTAAATACATAAAAGAATTATTAGAATTTCTTAAGAAAGAAAGTAAATTCTTAATTGTAGATGAGACATTTATGGAATTCGTACATAAAGAAGAAAATTATAGCTTGGTAAAATATATAGAAAGCTATAATAACTTAATAATTATAAAGGCTGTAACTAAGTTTTTTGGACTTCCAGGTATAAGGCTAGGATATGGGATAACTAGTAATAGAGAATTATTAGAAAAAATTTATATACATAAAGAGCCTTGGACTATAAATAGCTTTGCAGAAAATATATGTAAAAATATATTAAAAGATAAAGACTATATAAAGCAAAGCAAAAATTATTTTAGAGAAGAAATAAGATATATGATAGAAAATCTTAATAAGATACCTAATATAAAAGTTCATAATACAGATACAAATTTTATTCTTATAAAACTAAAAGATATTAAATCGAGTGAGCTAAAAGAAAAAATATTTATATATAAAAACATATTGATAAGAGATGCATCTAATTTTAAAAATCTAGATGATTCATACATAAGAATTGCTATAAAAACTAGAGAAGAAAACGACTTAATTATAAAAGCATTAAGGGAAGCATTAGGGGGTTAATATGAAGTATTTAGGTATTTGCCCAGGATCATGTGGGGAATTTGTGCAAGGTATGCTAGATAACAATGAATATCTAGTATCCTATGCTATAGATAAATACTCAAAGGCAATTATAGAAGAAAGAAATGACAATATAAAATTAGGCCCTAAAAAATCTAGAATGGCCATAGAAGAAGTATTTAGATATTTTGATTTAGACATAAAGTATACAAGAAAATTATCATTAGAAATTATAAGTGAAATCCCAATAGGTAAAGGAATGGCGAGTTCAACTGCAGACATAGGAGCTACAATAAAAGCTACATTAAGTTTATTAAACAAAAAAGTAAGTCCAGAGAAAATTTCAAAATTAGCAAGTAAAATAGAACCTACAGACTCTATTTATATTGATAAAAATTGTATATTTGACCCATTGAAGGGAGAAATCAAAAAGGTACTAGGTAATATAGATGATGTAAATATACTAGTTTTAGAGCCGGATGAAAAATTAAATACAAAAACTATAAGAAGCCATAAAGACTACAAAAGTAAAAAGATTGAGAATAAAGAAACGATGAACATTGCATTTGAAGGGTTAGAAACAGGATTTAAGAACAATGACTTAAAACTCATAGGGCAATCTTGTACTATAAGTAGTTTAGCAAATGAAAATATCCATAAAAAAGAATATCTAAATGAGATTATAAAAGTATCAGAAAGTTACGGTTCATATGGAGTAAATATAGCACACAGCGGAACTGTTATAGGAATAATACTAGATAAAGATATGGACCCATTTAAACTAAGGCAAAAGATTATAGATAGAAATATACATATAAAATACAATAAGATTTACCCTGTTAAATTGATAAATGGGGGATTAAGGGGTGAAGATTATGGATTATATAAAAAATCCAATGATGATAGAGAGTAAGAGTTTCGAGATAATCCAAGGAATAATAGACGAAATAAGACCAGGATATAGTTTTAAAAATAGTATAGAAGAAAAAATAATAAAAAGGGCTATTCATACAACTGCTGATTTCGAATACCTAGACATATTAAAAATATCTGATGAGGCAGTTGATAATATAGTAAATGCCCTAAAAAATAACGCAACTATATATACAGATACAAATATGGCCTTAAGTGGAATAAATAAAAAAAAATTACAAGAATTAGGATGTAATATAAAATGTTTTGTAAGTGATGAAAATATAGCGAAATTAGCAAAGGAAAAAGGAATAACAAGGTCTATGGCAGCAGTCGAATTTGCAGCTAATGAAAGTGGGAAAAAGATATTTGTACTTGGAAATGCACCTACTGCATTATATAAAGTTATAGAGATGAAAAATGAAGGAAGATTAAAGGTAGAAGCTGTTGTGGGTGTTCCTGTGGGATTTGTAGGAGCAGCGGAATCAAAAGATGAACTGGAGAAAACAGAAATACCATACATAATATCTAAAGGAAGAAAAGGCGGAAGTAACTTAGCTGCAGCTATAATAAATGCAATCCTTTATTCTATATAGGTGGATAATATGGAAGAGTATGTGTATATAGATGGCAAAAAATATAGACGAGGATATACAACTGGCTCATGTGCAGCTGGTGCTGCAAAGGCAGCAGCACATATGGCTTTAACTAAAAATATAATTAATAATATAAACATAGATACTCCCAAGGGGATACCCCTTACATTAAATATACAGAACCAAGATATACAAGAAAGTTATGTAGAGTGTTCTATACAAAAAGATGGCGGAGACGATATAGATGCTACTCATAAGATTCATATATATGCAAATGTACAAATAAATAACAGTGGTATTATAGAAATAGATGGTGGAATTGGAATAGGCAGAGTAACTAAAAAGGGATTAGGTATAGAAATAGGAGAAGCTGCAATAAATAAAACTCCAAGAACTATGATTGAAAATGAGGTTAGAAAAGTAATAGGAAATAAAGGTGCTAAAGTAACAATATACGCCCCACAAGGAGAAGAAATTGCTAAGAAGACTTTTAATCCTAGGCTAGGTATAGTTGGAGGAATATCTATAATAGGAACAACAGGTATAGTGGAACCAATGTCCGATGAAGGTTGGAAAAAATCATTATCTATAGAACTCCAAATGAAAAAGGAACAAGGGCTAGAACATATAGTTTTGGTTCCTGGAAATCATGGAGAAAGATTTGTAAATGAAGTTCTAGATATAGATCTGAAATATGTAGTTAGAACTAGTAACTTTATAGGGTATATGCTAAAAGAAGCTCAGCGCATGGGATATAAAGAAATATTATTAGCAGGTCATCTAGGAAAGTATGTAAAATTAGCTGCTGGTGTATTTAATACCCATAGTAAAATAGCTGATGCTAGAGCTGAAGTATTAGTTGCATATTTAGCATTAATGGATGTCCCACATGAAATATTAAAAGAAGTTTACAGTTGTTTAACTACAGAAGCAGCTATGGAGGTTATAAATAAATATGGATACCAAGATGTCTATGAAACTATAGCTAATAAGTGCAAAGAAAGAGTAGATATTTACTTAGATGATATAAATATAGATGTAGGAGTAATTATATTTTCAATGGAACAAAAAATATTAGGTGAAACTTACAATATAGACAATTTATTGGGGGTTTTCAAAAATGATTAACATAATAGGCTTAGGGCCTGGAAATATAGAGTATATAACAAAACTTGGAGAAAAAATTATATATGACTCAGATATTTTAATAGGTGGAAAAAGAAATTTAAATAGCATACAAGAATTTAACGGAAAAAAGATAGAGCTAAGTTCAAATTTAGAAGAAGTATTAGATTATATAAAATTAAATAAAGATAAAAAAATATCTATAATAGCTTCAGGAGATCCTCTTATATATGGAATAGGAAAATATATAAGTGAAAACTTAGATAAAAAAGATATAAGTATAATAAATGGGATAAGTTCTATACAGTATATTTTTTCTAAAATAAATATAGATATGAATGATTTATATATAACAAGTAGTCATGGAAAAATTCCCGATTTTGATTATATCCTAGCTCATACTAAAGTGGCTATGGTAACTGATAATAAAGTAGGTCCAAGGGAGATAGCAAGAGAGATAATAAACAGAAATTTAAAAAAGATTATGGTTATAGGAGAAAACTTGTCTTATATCGATGAAAAAATAACTATAGGATCTCCATTGGAAATACTTGAAATGAATAACTTTAATATGAATGTAGTGGTGATATTAGATGAAAGATAGCGAATTTATAAGGGGAAAGGTCCCTATGACTAAAGAGGAAATAAGAACTATATCTATAGATAAATTAAACTTATCTGATGCAAAGAGTTTTTTAGATATAGGAGCTGGAACAGGAAGTATAAGTATAGAAGCGGCTTTTAAGTATAGAGATCTAGAAGTATTATCAATAGAAAGAAAAGATGAAGCTATAGAGCTTATAAATAAAAATATTGAAAAGTTTAATTTAAATAATATACAAGTTGTACAAGGCTATGCACCTATAGAAACAAATAAGAAATTTGATTCTATATTTATAGGAGGTAATGGAGGAAATTTAGAGGATATAATAAAGTGGTCTAAAAAATTATTAAACGAAAATGGAACCTTAGTAATAAATTGTATAATACTAGACACTTTATATAATTCCTTAAGTTTATTAGAGAAGTACAGATTTGATAATATAGAAACTATTATGGTAAATATAGCTAGACTTGAAAAGTTAGGAGAAGGAGAGTACTTTAAACCTTTAAATCCGACTTATATAATTTCATGCAAAAGGGGAGAAAAAAATGAATAAAGTACATTTTGTTGGAGCAGGGCCTGGAGATAAGGAGCTTATAACATTAAAAGGATATAAATTGTTAAGTGAAGCTGATGTAGTTATATATGCAGGATCTTTAGTAAATCCTGAACTTTTAGAGTACTGTAAGGACAGTTGTGAAGTACACAATAGTGCATATATGGATCTAGATGAGATAATAGATGTCATGGAAAAGGGAGTTAGAGAATCAAAATCTGTAGTAAGATTACAAACAGGAGATTTCTCAATATATGGATCTATAAGAGAACAAGTAGAAGAACTTATTAAAAAAGATATAGATTATGACTGCACACCTGGAGTTAGTTCTTTTTTAGGCGCTGCATCATCACTAGGAGTAGAGTATACTGTTCCAGAAATATCTCAAAGTGTAGTAATAACTAGAATGGAGGGCAGAACTCCGGTACCAGAGAAGGAATCAATAGAATCATTTGCTAAACATCAAACATCTATGGTTATATTCTTATCTGTTCAAGAAATAGAAAAGGTAGTAGATAAGTTAATAGATGGTGGATATCCTAAAGATACTCCTATAGCTGTTATATATAAGGCCACTTGGAAAGATGAGAAAATAGTAAGAGGAACGTTAGAAAACATAGCGGTTAAAGTGAAAGAAAATAATATAAATAAAACAGCTTTAATAATGGTAGGTAAATTTTTAGGGGAAGAATACAATAACTCAAAGCTATATCATAAGGATTTTAAACATGAATTTAGAAAATAAAATTGCTATAATTACTATAACTAATAATGGTAAAAAATTAGCTATTAATATAAAAAAACATATAAGTGATGCTGATATATATGTAACTGAAAAAATATATGAAAATGGACTTAATATTATAGATACAAAGCTTAATAATTTTGTAGGAACTATTTTTAATAAATACGACTATATATTATTTATAATGGCAACAGGGATAGTAGTTAGGTCAATAGCACCTTATATAGTAGATAAAACGATAGACCCTGGAATAATAGTAATTGATGAAAAAGGAACTAATGTTATAAGTTTACTATCGGGACATATAGGTGGTGCTAATGAAATGACATTAACTATAAGTAAACTTATAAATGCAAATCCAGTTATAACGACAGCTACAGATATAAATAATAAATCTTCGTTAGATTTGATATGCAAATCTATAAATGGGTGTATAGAAAATTTTAAAGAAAGTGTTAAATTGATAAATTCAATGTTAGTAAATGACAAAAAAATAGGTATATATATAGATGGAGATTATGAAATAGACACTAGGGGATTTATAAAAATAAATAATACAAAACATATAGATTACCTGGATTCTATTGTTTGTATAAGTAATAAAAAAGAATTAAATATAAAGCATAATAAAGTTATAAAGGTCGTACCAAAAGATATAGTAGTAGCTATTGGATGTAGAAAAGATACAGACAGTGATTTTTTATATGAGTGCTTTATCGATTTTATAAACAAAAATAATATAGATAAAGAAGCAATAAAGCTTATAGGTAGTGTTGAGGTAAAAAAAGATGAAAAAGCTATATTAGACTTAGCCGAGAGATTGAAAGTACCTTTTGAAATAATTTCGATAGATGACATACATAAAGTAGAAGATAAATTTGATAAATCCGAATTTGTAAAACGTTCGGTGGGTGTTTATAGTGTAGCTGAACCAGTTGCATATATACTTTCAAATAAAAATCTTATAGTAAATAAATTAAAGTACAAAGGCATAACTTTTGCAATGGGGAGAGTGTAAATAATGATATATGTTATAGGAATAGGGCCAGGAAGTAAAGAAATGATGACAGTAGAAGCTATAAAAGCCCTTGAAGATAGTGAAGTTATAGTTGGATACAAAACTTATATAAATTTAGTAACTGAATTTATAAAGGATAAAGAAGTAATACAAAATGGGATGCGTCAAGAAATAGATAGATGTAGGCAAGCTGTGGAAGAAGCCAAAAAAGGTAAAAAGGTAGCTGTTATAAGTAGTGGAGATTCTGGAATATATGGAATGGCAGGGCTTATATTAGAACTTACAACTAAGGAAGAAGATATAAAAGTTAAAATAATACCTGGAGTTACAGCTAGTATAGGTGCAGCTGCAATACTCGGAGCACCTATAATGCATGATTTTTGTCATATAAGTTTAAGTGACCTTTTAACTCCTTGGGAAGTTATAGAAGAAAGAATAAAATGTGCAGCTAAAGCAGATTTTGTAATATGCTTATATAATCCTAGAAGTAAAGGAAGAAGCGGTCATTTAGAAAGAGCTTTTGATTTAATGAAAGAATATAAAAATCCAACTACTCCTGTTGGAATAGTAAAAAACGTTGGAAGAGAAGGGGAATCTAAAACTATATTTGAATTTAAAGATATGAATTATGAAATGGTAGATATGACTACTATAGTTATAATAGGGAATAAGTCAACGTTTATACATGACGATATAATGGTAACTCCTAGGGGGTATAATGTATGATATTAGTTTTTGGAGGAACTTCTGACAGTTTAAGTATATGTGAGCTATTAAATAATAGTAGGTTAGAATATATATTATCTGTAACAACTAAATATGGAAAAGACTTAGCATCTAAATATACAAATCATATATTAATAAACAAAATGACCAAAGATGATATGGTTAGATATATAAAAGACAACAATATAAAACTTATAATAGATGCAACACATCCATATGCAGCAGAGGTTTCTCAAACTGCTATAAATGCTAGCTATGAAACAAAAACAGAATATATAAGATATGAAAGAAAGTCTATATTAGATGATATAGATGATCCAAAGGTAATTAAGGTTGAAAACATAAAAGAAGCTTGTAAAGTAGCAAATAAAATTGGAAAAAGAATATTCATAGCTACTGGTAGCAAAAACTTAAATTACTTTGTAGAAAATTTAAAAGATAAATATATAGTTGCAAGGGTACTCCCCACTAGCGAGGTTATAAAACTCTGTGAAAATATAGGATTAAATGCAGATAATATAATAGCTATGAAAGGCCCTTTTAGTGAAAAAATAAATGAAATTTTATATAAAGATTACAATATAGACATTGTAATAACAAAGGAAAGTGGAAATGAAGGTGGATTTATAGAAAAGATAAGTCCATGTAAAAAATTAGGTATAAGTAGTATAATTATAACTAGGCCTAAAATACACTATCCTGAAATTGTAAATAGTGAAGATGATTTAATCAATTTTATAAGGTCTATTTAATCAATTGAGTTAAAAAGGAGACATTATTATGAAAATAATAGTTGGAACTAGAGGAAGTAAGTTAGCTCTAAGTCAAACTAATTGGGTTATAAATGAAATCAAAAAACATAACCCACAAGTAGAATTTGAAATAAAAATAATAAAAACAAAGGGAGATATAATTCAAAATGTATCTCTAGATAAAATAGGGGATAAAGGGTTATTTGTAAAGGAAATTGAAGATAGGCTTATAAATAAAGAAATAGATATGGCAGTACATAGTATGAAAGATATGCCATCTTCTCTTCCAGAAGAACTTAAATTTTCATATACACCAAAGAGGGAAGATGCAAGGGATGTACTAGTGTTAAAGGAAGGATATAAATCTTTAGACGAATTACCAATTGGAGCAAAGATAGGAACTGGGAGTAAAAGAAGAAAATATCAACTTTTAAAATATAGGTCAGATTTAAATATTGTTTCTATAAGAGGAAATGTAGATACTAGAATAAAAAAAATAGAAACTGAAGGTTTACATGGAGTGGTGTTAGCAGCCGCAGGGATGCATAGATTAGGTATAAATGATAGAATAAGCTACTATATACCAATGGATATAGTTATTCCAGCACCAGCTCAAGGGGCATTGGCTATAGAAATAAGAAAAGATCATTCTTATATAGATGAAATTATTAAATCAATAGAAGATAAAAACACAAATATTCAAGTAAAATGTGAAAGAGGCTTTTTAGATGGAGTTAATGGAAGTTGCCACATACCGATAGGAGCCTATTGCACTATAAAAGGAAAAGAATTAAAGCTTACTGGTTTATTAGGAGATGAAGAAGGTAATGTACTTATCAAAAAATCCATAAATGGACAAGTAGGTAACGAAAGGGAATTAGGTATGAAATTGGCAGAAATCGTTTTAAAGGAGCTAGAATGCTATGAGTGGTAAAGTATATTTAGTAGGGGCAGGTCCTGGTGACTATAAACTAATAACAGTAAAAGGAATAGAGTGTATAAGAAAGGCAGATGTTATAGTTTATGATAGATTAGCAAATGAAAATTACTTAAATGAAGCCAAAGAAAATTGTGAAATTATATATGTCGGTAAGGCATCGAGTAATCATACATTATCACAAGATGAAATAAATGATGTAATAGTTAAAAAGGCAAAAGAAGGTAAAATTGTAACTAGGTTAAAAGGCGGAGACCCTTATGTTTTTGGCAGAGGTGGAGAAGAAGGAGAATATTTATTAGAAAATGGCATAAATTTTGAAGTAGTTCCAGGAATAACATCTGCAATTGGAGGACTTTGCTATGCAGGTATACCTATAACTCATAGAGATTATGCATCTTCATTTCATGTAATAACAGGTCACCTAAAAGATGATGAAAATGAAAATTTAAATTGGAATGCTTTATCTAATATTGAAGGAACATTAGTGTTTTTAATGGGAGTTGCTAACTTAAATAAAATATCCAAAAATTTAATAAAAGAAGGAAAAGATAAAAATACTCCAGTAGCTATTATAAATTGGGCAACTAGATATAATCAAAAAGTAGTTACAGGAACATTAGAAAATATATACGATATAGCTTTAAAAGAAAATATAAAACCACCTAGCTTAATAGTTGTAGGAGATGTTGTAAACTTAAGAGAAAAATTAAATTTCTTTGAAAACAAAGAGTTATTTGGTAAAAATATAGTAGTAACTAGAGCAAGATCTCAAAGCAGTACTTTAGTAGAAAAGATAAATGATTTAGGAGGAAACGCTATACAATTTCCTACTATAAAAATAGATGAAATAAGTCCAAACGAAGAACTAGAGCAAGGAATAGATAACATAGAAAATTACAGTTACATAATATTTACAAGTCAAAATGCTGTAGATATATTTTTTAAAAAAATGTATAAAATGAATGTTGATCTAAGAAAATTACACAATGCTAAGATAGTTGCAATAGGACCAGCTACAGCAAATGAATTAAGAATTAAAGGAATAGTAGCTGATATAGTGCCACCAAAATATGTTGCAGAATCAATATATGAAGTATTAAAAGATGAGCTAAGTGAATCTGATAATATATTAATACCTAGGGCATCTAATGCAAGGGATTATTTAGTAGAAAAATTAAGTGAAATATGTAACGTAAGAAACATTCATATCTACAATACTGTTGTAGAATCTAATAATAAAGATGAAATATTAAAATTACTAGACAAAAACAACATAAATTACATAACTTTTACTAGTTCATCTACTGTAAATAATTTTATGAAAATAATAGGTATTGATAATATAAATAAATTGTCTAGTACAAAATTAATATCTATAGGCCCTATAACTTCTAAAACTATAGAATCCTATAAACTGAAAGTTCATAAAGAAGCAGATGAATACACAATAGATGGAATGCTAGATTGTATAACAAAAGACATAAACATATAAATACAAGGGAGCGATTGAAATGATTAGAAGACCAAGAAGATTAAGAGCAAATTCAGCAATAAGAGATTTAGTAAGAGAAACGAAGTTAAATATAGAAGATTTAATATATCCTTTATTTGTAGTAGAGGGGGAAAATATAAAAAAAGAAATACCATCACTACCAGATGTTTATCATTTATCAGTTGATAAATTAAAAGAAGAAATAGAAGAGTTAAAAGATTTAGGAATACAACATATACTATTATTTGGAGTTCCAGATGAAAAAGATGAATACGGAAAAGAAGCTTACAATGACAATGGAATAGTTCAAAGAGGCATAAGAGAAATAAAGAGGGTATGTCCAGAAATGTACATTATACCAGATATATGTATGTGTCAATATACAAGCCATGGACATTGTGGAATACTTACAGAATGTGGACATGTTCATAATGACAAAACTTTAGAGTACTTATCAAAAATAGCAATAAGTTATGCTAAAGCTGGAGCTGACATGGTTGCTCCATCTGATATGATGGATGGAAGAATAGAATCTATGAGAATAGCTTTAGATGAAAGTGGATTTGAAGACGTTGCTATAATGGCATATAGCGCAAAATATTCATCAAATTTCTATGGACCGTTTAGAGAGGCGGCACATTCAGCACCATCATTTGGAGATAGAAAAACTTATCAAATGGATCCAGCTAACACTAACGAAGCTTTAATGGAAGTTGAACTTGATATACAGGAAGGTGCGGATATAGTAATGGTAAAACCTGCATTGTCCTATTTAGATGTTATAAGAAGGGTTAAAGACAACTTCAATACACCTTTAGCAGCATACAATGTCAGTGGGGAATATTCAATGCTTAAACTAGCTGTTAAAAATGGACTATTAAATGAAGGCGCTATATATGAAAGTGTACTTTCTATAAAGAGAGCTGGAGCAGATATGATAATAACGTATTTTGCAAAAGATTTAGCTAAATTACTTAAAAGATAGTAGTTACCTAAGTATTTTGAATTATACAATTGCATATGATTAAGTAAAGTTAGAAAAATAAAATGTTTATAAATTAGGTTCTTGCAAAGATTAAAAGGGAAAGAGGTTAAAATCCTCTGCAGCCCCCGCTACTGTAAGGTTGACGAACCCTTATTTAACCACTGTGATTTAGCATCATGGGAAGGTAAGGAAGTAGATTGATACCAAGCCAGGAGACCTACCTATTTTATACCAAAGTAAGGCCTTCGGGGTGGAGGGTGTGGCTTTATGCAGAAATTGAAATATTACTGTGTAAATTACAAGTCCTAGCCTTTAAAGGTTAGGACTTTTTTATAGGAGTGATAATATGTACTATCCGATTATGGTAAATATAAAAGATAAAGAAATAGTAGTAATAGGTGGAGGTAAAGTTGCCTATAGAAAAGTAAAAAGCTTTATATCATTTGGATGTACAGTAAAGGTTATATCTCCAACTATAATAGATGAATTAGAAAATATAGAAAATAAAGTAATTCTAATAAGAGATTTTTATAAAGAAGACTATATAAAAAATAGTTATATTGTTGTGGCATCCACGGATGATAAAGATTTAAATGAACAAATAGGTTTATATTGCAAAGAGAAAAACATATTGTGCAATGTAGTAGATAACCCAGGCTTGTCAAGCTATATAGTACCTTCTATAGTGAAAAGAGGAGATTTAGTTATAAGTGTATCAACAAATGGCAAAAGCCCATCTCTTGCATCAAAGATAAAAAAAGATATAGAAAAACAATATAGTGATGATTATGAAGAGTATTTGAATTTACTAGGTAATATAAGAAGTAAAATTATCGATAAATATGAAAATAATGATGAGAAAAGATATTTATTAAATAATCTAATAAATATGACAATAGAAGAACTTAGGAATTTAGAAATTTGACAAGGGAGATATAAAATGAAAAAAGCTATATTAGTAGTAAGCTTTGGAACAAGTTATCCTGAAACGAGAAAAAAAAATATAGAAGCTTGCGAAAATAAGATAAGAAAAACTTTTGATGAATATGATGTGTTCAGGGCATTTACATCTAATATGATAATAAAAAAGTTAGCGAATAGAGATAAGATATATATAGATAATCCAGTTGAATCTTTACAAAAATTATATGAAAAAGGATATAAGGAAGTTATAGTTCAAACTCTTCACATAATAAATGGAGAGGAATTTGATAAACTTAAAAATCAAGTAAGGTCATTTGAATGTAAATTTGAAAAATTATCATTAGGTAAGCCATTGCTTACAACTATAGATGACTACAAAAAAACTACGAATGCTCTAAAATTGCAAGTACCTACTTTAAAAGAAAATGAGGCGGTAGTTCTTATGGGCCATGGTACATTTCATGAAGCTCACTCATCTTATACTTGTTTAAATTATATGTTAGAAGAAGCTAATATAAACGCTTATGTTGGAACTGTTGAAGGATATCCTGAATTAGAAAATGTTATAACTAGGTTAAGAAAAAACAATATATCTAAGGCTATACTAATGCCATTTATGTTAGTCGCAGGAGATCATGCAATAAATGATATGGCTTCAGATGAGGAAGATTCTTGGAAAAGCATATTGGAAAAAGAAGGGTTTGATGTAGAAGTATATCTTAAGGGCCTAGGAGAAAATTCAAAAATACAAGATATATTTGTATCTCATATAAACGATTTAATAAAAGAAGAAGGAATATAAAATATTTAATTTAGGGGGAAATACTTATGACGAAGTTTTATGGAATAGGAACAGGACCTGGAGATAGTTCCTTACTTACAATAAAAGCCGTGGATACTTTGAAAAAACTAGACATATTATATACACCAGAGGCACAAAAAGAAGGAAAGAGTTTAGCATTATCTATAGTAGAACCTTATCTTAACGATAAAATAGAAATAAAACAAAAGCATTTTCCGATGAACTTTGATAGCGTTGAAAAAATAGATGCATGGGACGATATTGCAAAAGAAATACAAATGGATGTTGAAGATGGTAAAAATGTAGGCTTTATAACCTTAGGAGACCCTATGATATATAGCACATATGTGTATATAATGGAAAGATTAATAGGTAAGATTGAGGTAGATACTATACCAGGAATATCTTCTTTCTCAAATATAGCATCGAATCAAAATTTCCCATTGGTTATGGATAAAGAGCCTCTTATAATAATCCCATGTACTACAGATGAGGAAAAGATAGATTATGCATTAGAAAATTATAGTTCTATAGTTCTTATGAAAGTATACAAGAACTTTGAACAAATAATAAATAAAATAGAAAAAAATAATCTTATGGATCATGCTATTTTAGTTAGCAACTCATCATTAGGAAGTGAAAAGGTATACAAAAACTTAAGGGAGATAGATCTTAGTAAAAAAGTATCTTACTTTTCAACTATACTAATAAATAAAGATCAAAAAATGTCATAGTTTATGGGACTTTCTGTCTCAGGGGGATAAGTATATGAAAAATTTAAAATTAGGATTAACAGTAGGATTGTTATTAGTTGTATTAAATCCTACAGATATATTAGCTATGCATATAATGGAAGGTTTTTTACCATTTAAATGGTCACTAATATGGTCAATTATTTTTATACCTTTTTTTATAAGAGGATTACAAAATCTTAGATTGATATTTAAAAATGACCCAAACAAAAAGCTATTAATAGCACTGGTAGGAGCATTTGTATTTGTTTTGTCGGCTCTAAAGATCCCATCTATAACAGGAAGTAGTTCTCATCCAACTGGAGTAGGCCTTGGAGCTATACTTTTTGGACCAGGAGTTATGTCTGTAGTAGGAACAATAGTACTTTTATTTCAAGCATTGTTATTGGCACATGGTGGTATAACAACTTTAGGGGCAAATGCATTTTCTATGGCTGTAGTAGGCCCTATAATATCTTATTTAATATTTAAGTTTATGAAAAAAAGAAACATAAAAAATGCTACATGTGTATTTACATCAGCTGCTATAGGGGACTTAGCTACATATACAATAACATCTATACAATTAGCATTAGCGTTTCCAGACCCTAATGGAGGAGTAACAGTATCTTTAATTAAATTTTTATCTATATTCTGTTTAACTCAGATACCTATAGCAATAGCTGAAGGAATATTGACAACTGTAGTTTATAACTTACTATTACAGAATAAGATAGAAGGAGTGATTGGAGATGAATATAAATATGAAACAGAGATTAACGAACAATAATATAGTTTTAGTTTTAATAGCAATTTTACTTATAGGATCTCCTTTGATTATAAATAAAAATGCTGAATATGGCGGGGCAGACGGGCAAGCAGAAGAACTTATAACAGAAATAGATCCTAATTATAAACCTTGGGTCAGTAGCATATATGAACCTCAAAGTGGTGAAATAGAAAGTCTATTATTTTCTGTTCAAGCATCTTTAGGAACAGGAATTATATGTTATTACTTAGGTTATATGAAAGGAAAGAAAAAAAATGATAGCGATAGATAAATATGCATATAACAATGGATTGTTAAATGCAAATCCTATCTTAAAGTTCACAATAGGTGCCATACTATTAATGGCATCTATAATTTTTAATAATAGAGTATTTTTTGCAATAGTTATGGGTCTTATGAGTTTTAGTATAATATTCTTAGCTAAAATAGATTTTAAATATTATATGAAGTTACTTGCCATACCTATATATTTCTTAATTTTTAGCATTATGGCAACATTGATTTCTATATCTAAAGAACCAATTGACTTTATAATTAATATCAAATTATATAAATTTTATATAGGAGTATCCAGTTTATCTTTAAATATATCTATAAATTTATTGCTTAGATCTATGTGCTGCTTAACATGTACCTATTTTTTGGTTTTAACAATACCTTTTAATCAAATGATTTTGATATTAAAAAAATTATATATTCCTAATACTGCTATAGAGATAACAGTCTTAGTTTATAGATTTATATTTATATTTTTAGAAGAAATTCAAGAACTTTATATATCTCAGCACTTAAGGTTTGGATACATAAATTTAAGAACATCTTACAAATCCTTAGCGATATTAATAGGCGCTCTTTTTATAAGAGTTATGAACAGATATAAAGATATGTCTATATCTTTAGAAACTAAACTCTACAATGGAGAGTTTTATGTATAGGGGTGCATATTATGCTTAAAATGAATAATGTTACATACAAATATGATAAAGACAATATAGCTCTTAAAAACATAAATATAGATTTATCTAAGGGGAGTATGATAGGAATAATAGGGGCAAATGGGTCTGGTAAATCTACATTATTTATGAATTTTGCAGGCATATTAAAACCTACATATGGAGAGGTGTTATATAAAGATAAACAGCTAAAATACGATAAAAAGAGTTTGTATGAATTGAGAAAAGATGTTGGAATAGTATTTCAAGATCCTGATAAACAAATATTTTATTCGAATGTATATGATGACATAGCTTTTGCTCTTAGGAACATAGGATTAGATGAAGAAACTATTAAAATAAGAGTTAATAATGCATTATTAGGTGTTGATGGATTTGAGTTCAAAGATAAACCAATTCATTTTTTAAGTTATGGTCAAAAAAAGAGAGTTGCAATTGCATCTGTATTAGCCATGCAAAACAATATAATATTATTTGATGAGCCAACAGCAGGATTAGATCCTATTAGTACTAAATCTATTGTAAAAATCCTAAAAGATATTTACAATAACGGAAGAAAGGTAGTTATTTCAAGCCACGATATGGATTTAATATACGAAATATGCGATTATGTATATGTTTTAAATAGAGGAAGTATATTAGGTGAGGGCAATATAGATGAAATATTCCTAAAGGATGATATATTAAAACAAGCTGGTCTTAGTCAACCATGGTTGGTGAAGATTCATAAAAATATGAAATTGCCTTTATTTAGAAATGAAGAAGATTTATATAGATATTGGAATAATATTAACATAGATGTATTAATATAAAGGGCTTACAGGTGTAAGTTCTTTATATTAATAAAAAATTAAAAAAGTATTGACGATATTTTAAGATCATGATATATTATTACTTGTCCTCAACAGGAGGAAAAATAAATGTAAAAAACTTGTTGACAGATAGTTTTGAGCATGATATAGTAATATTTGTTCCTAAGAAAGGGACGAAAAAATTGAACTTTGAAAATTAAACAGTAGGTCAATTAACACACCATTTAT
>NZ_JCANUR010000024.1:0-26057 GCF_059569055.1 Sporacetigenium mesophilum DSM 16796
TATAGTAGCAACAACTCCAGCTCCTACTGTTCTTCCGCCTTCTCTTATAGAGAATTTTAATCCTTCTTCTATAGCTATTGGTGATATTAATTCTACTACCATTGTTACGTTATCTCCAGGCATTATCATTTCTATACCTTCTGGTAACTTACAAGATCCTGTAACATCTGTTGTTCTGAAATAGAATTGTGGTCTATATCCATCGAAGAATGGAGTATGTCTTCCGCCTTCTTCTTTCTTTAATACGTATACCTCAGCTGTGAACTTTGTGTGTGGCTTTATTGTTCCTGGCTTTGATAATACTTGTCCTCTTTCTATTTCTGCTCTTTGGATACCTCTTAATAGAGCTCCTATGTTATCTCCTGCTTGAGCTTCGTCTAGTAACTTTCTGAACATTTCTACTCCTGTTACTACTAACTTTCTTGGATCTTCTGATAATCCAACTAACTCAACTTCGTCTTGAACTTTTACTATTCCTCTTTCTACTCTACCAGTTGCAACTGTTCCTCTTCCTGTTATTGAGAATACGTCTTCTACTGGCATTAAGAATGGCTTGTCTACTGCTCTGCTTGGCTCTGGTACATATGAATCTATTGCTTCGAATAATTCTACTATTTTATCTCCCCATGCACTTGATGGATCTTCTAATGCTTTTAATGCTGATCCTTGTATTATTGGAGTATCATCTCCTGGGAAGTCATATTCGCTTAATAATTCTCTTACTTCCATTTCAACTAATTCTAATAACTCTTCGTCATCTACTACATCACATTTGTTTAGGAATACTACTATGTATGGTACCCCAACTTGTCTTGATAATAGTATATGCTCTCTTGTTTGAGGCATTGGTCCATCTGTTGCTGAACAAACTAATATTGCTCCGTCCATTTGTGCTGCTCCTGTTATCATGTTCTTAACGTAGTCAGCATGTCCTGGGCAGTCAACGTGTGCGTAGTGTCTGTTTGGAGTTTCATATTCAACGTGTGCTGTTGATATTGTTATTCCTCTTTCTCTTTCTTCTGGTGCTTTATCTATGTTTGCAAAATCTACAGCTTCCCCTAATCCATATCTTGCGTGTAATGTTTTAGTTATTGCTGCTGTTAATGTTGTTTTACCGTGGTCAACGTGTCCTATTGTTCCTATGTTAACGTGTGGCTTGTTTCTTTCAAATTTAGCTTTAGCCATTTTAAAATTCCTCCTCTTTTAAATTATGTAGTTTAATTGGTTTTTTTACATATAAATGGAGCCCACGAGCGGACTTGAACCGCCGACCTCCGCCTTACCAAGGCGACGCTCTACCTCCTGAGCCACATGGGCACTCATAAAGCATGTGACATGCTTATGGTAAGTATTTTACTATTAATTGCTTCTATTTTCAAGGTATTTTTCTAATTTTCTCTTGACTCTTTGAAGAGCATTGTCTATTGATTTAACATGACGTTGAAGTCTATCAGCTATCTGTTGATATGATTTTCCATTTAGGTATAATTCTAAGACTTCTTGTTCTAAACCACTTAACAATTCATTCATTTTACCTTCTATATTTTTTAGTTCCTCTTTGCTTATTATAATTTCTTCTGGATCTGTCACTACATTTGTGGCTATTATATCTAATAAAGTTCTATCAGACTCTTCGTCATATATAGGTTTATTTAAGGATACATATGAATTTAAAGGTATATGTTTTTGCCTTGTGGCAGTTTTTATTGCTGTTATTATTTGTCTTGTTATACAAAGTTCTGCAAAAGACTTAAAAGAAGCAGTCTTACTAGCATCAAAATCTCTTATAGCTTTATATAGTCCAATCATACCTTCTTGAATTATATCTTCTTTGTCTGCACCTATTAAAAAATATGATTTAGCTTTAGATTTAACAAAATTTTTATATTTCTTGATAATATATTCTAGTGCAAATATATCTCCTTGGTTAGCTCTTAGTACTATTTCACTTTCATCTTCTACCGCTTCACCTAATCCATAATATTCTTTTTCTTTTGCTACTAACACATTATCTCCCCCTACGTAAACTTCATAAATCCATTATATTTAACAAATTTAGTAATTTCAACGGTTTCTACGAATCTTCTCAAGTTTCGACAAAGTTTCTTCATCTAAAAAACTTTCTAAGGCATTTCTTTGAATATTTGTCGAATTTGTTTTAGATTTTATTTTATTCTTAATAGAGATAATATCTAACTTAAGTTCTCTAGCAGATATTCTAGTAGCACCCTTGCCTAATATAATTTGTTGTTCTGCGTAGTCATTAGTAGCAACCTTTATTATGTCATACTTAGATAGCTTTCCTATGAATTTTTCTATGTAGCTATCTGCCGTTTGATGTTCTTTAGTATAAACTATAGTTGTGTTTTTTCTTTCTTCTATTTTTTCTTTTGAATTCTTCACTTGATACGCATCAAATACAATTATAGATTTTGCTCCTGTATAAGAAGAATATTCTATTATATTATCTATTAGTTTCTCTCTTGCACCTTCTAGATCTTCTTTTCCTAATTTTTTTAATTCATCCCAAGCATTTATTATATTGTACCCATCTACAATAAGATATTCTTTCGCATTTCTAATCACTACTTAGACCCTATCCTTTGTCTAAATATCTCATATAATAATATTCCTCCAGCAACTGATGCATTTAATGATGTTACATTACCTACCATAGGCATTTTAACTGTAAAGTCACAATTTTGCTTTACCAATCTAGATATGCCAAAACCTTCACTTCCTATAACTATTCCCATAGGACCTTTTAGGTTTTGTTTATAGAAGTCTCCTCCATCCATATCAGCTGCTGCTATCCATAGGCCTTCTTCTTTTAATGTTTTTATAGTATTTACTATATTTGTAACTTTGCATACAGGTACATATTCAACTGCTCCAGCAGATGCCTTAGTAACTACAGGAGTTATATGAACAGATCTTCTCTTAGGAATTATAACTCCGTGTGCCCCTACTGCGTCTGCTGTTCTTATTATAGAACCTAGATTATGAGGATCTGTTATTTCATCTAGTATTATAAAAAATGGATCTTCACCTTTTTGTTTTGGAATTTGAATTAAATCTTCTAATTCATAATATTCATACTCAGAAACCATTGCTATAACGCCTTGATGAGAATGACTTTCGCTAATTTCATCTAATTTTCTTTTATCTACATACTGTATTATTATATTTTTTTCTTTAGCCATACCTATTATTTTATTAATAGAACCTTCTTTTGCTGAATTTGCTATTAATATTTTTTCTATACTTCTTTCATTTTTTAGCGCTTCTATTACAGGATTTCTTCCTTCTACGTTCGCCAATTGATCCACCACCTAATATTAATAATATTTTTATTTATACCTTTTATTATAACCCATAATTTGATTTTTGTTTTTATAACATAAAAAAGGTTGATATTTTTAATAAAAATATCAACCTTATTATTAAGTACCTTCAATATTATTTTCTACTATTTGTATACTTTTATTTATTATATATTTTAATCTATCATTATCGTTAATCAAATGAAGATATCCTAATAAAGCTTCAAATCCAGTGGCATGTCTATAATCAAGTATATCTGCATTTTTAGGAACCGTATTTGATTTTTGATTTCTTCCTCTTTTAAATACATTCATTTCATCTTCAGTTAATTCTGTTATAAGTTCATTTGCTATATTTGCTTGAGACTTAGCCCTTACATATTTTATAGTTTTCTTATGTAAGTCATTTACTTTCATATGGGGGTTTTTATAAACTAAACATTCTCTAACATAAGATTCATATACAGCATCTCCAATATAAGCGAGAACTAAGGGAGATATAGTTTTAATTTGTACACTATCCATTGTTATACCCTTTTCCATTTAGTTCCTTGTCTAGTATCTTCTAGTACTATTCCCATATCTAATAACTTTTTTCTTATTTCATCTGCTAGCGAATAATTTTTTTCTTTTTTAGCCTTTTCTCTTTGTTCTATAAGATTTTCTATTTCTTCATCTAATCCTTTATCTTCTTCTTTATTTACAATATTTAAAACTTGTGTTAACTCAACAAACATATCATAACATTCTTGAGTAAACTCAACTGAAGAATCTTCATTAACATTAGTATTTATAAATTTAGCTAATTCAAATATAATACTTATAGCATCAGCTGTGTTTATATCATCATCCATAGATTCTATAAATCTTTGCTTATATAGTTTCACATGATTTATAGCTTCTTTTTCTTCAGATTTTAATTCTTGGTTGATGTTAGATTCTTTTAAGTTCTTTAACGTAAATTCTAATTTTTCTTTAGTATTATAAAGTCTCTCTAGGCCTGCCTTAGATTGCATTAACATTTCATCACTGAAGTTAACAGGATTTCTATAGTGAGCAGATAACATAAAGAATCTTACGATTTCTAAATCATATTCTTCTGATATATCTCTTACTGTAAAGAAATTGCCCTTTGATTTACTCATCTTTTCATTGTTTATATTTATGTATCCATTGTGTATCCAGTATCTAGCAAATGTTTTACCATTTCTAGCTTCACTTTGAGCTATTTCATTTTCATGATGTGGGAATGTTAAATCTTGTCCTCCAGCATGGATATCTATAGTTTCACCTAGATGTCTGCATGACATTACAGAACACTCTATGTGCCAGCCTGGTCTACCTTCACCCCAAGGACTATCCCATCCAGGTTCTCCTTCTTTTTTTGATTTCCATAATACAAAATCCATTGGATGTTTCTTTTTATCATTAACTTCTATTCTAGAACCAGCTTCTAATTCTTCTTGATTTTGTTTAGAAAGTTTACCATATCCATTAAACTTCTGAGTATTAAAGTAAACATCTCCATCTACTTCATATCCAAATCCTTTTTCTTCTAAGTCTTTAACAAAGTCTATTATTTGATTTATATTATCCGTAACTCTTGGATGAACTGAAGCTCTTTTTATACCTAAACCATCAGCATCTTTGAAGTATTCTTCTATATACTTATCTGCAACTTCATCTGGAGTTATTCCTTCTTCATGTGACCTATTTATAATTTTATCATCTACATCCGTAAAGTTTTGAACATATATTACCTCATATCCTCTATATTCTAAATATCTTCTAAAAGTATCGAATATTATAAAAGGTCTTGCATTTCCTATGTGGAAGAAATTGTATACAGTTGGACCGCACACGTACATCTTTACCTTTCCCTCTTCTAAAGGTACGAATTCTTCTTTCTTTCTAGTTAATGTATTGTATAACTTCACTTTTATCACCTCATTATTAGTTATATATTTCCAGAACTGCTATGTATTTTATTATACATTATTTATTGTATTTTTAAAATCTATGTAAATAATATTATTATACCCTTGAAATTAAAAAAGAATCTCCTAAATATATTCAGGCAGATTCTTTTTTATTACTAATCTTCTAAAAAAAATATTTTTTTAGATGTACATTCATTGTAAACTTCTTCTGATATAATTTTTTCCTGTTTCATTCTCTCTAGTATGTCAACATAATCCGTACATAATTGTTTTAGCTCTGATTTTATTTCCTCAATATCATTATACATACTTTCTCCCCCTGAAAATCTAATAAAAAACAAAAAAACAAAAAAATATTAACCTTTTCTTTATATAATATTAAATTTTTTTGCATTAATTCCTTTATATAATTAGTTAGAATTTTTCATCAAATTACTACAAAAAAGCCCGCTATAATAGCAGGCTTTTTCAAATTATTTTAATATATTATTCTTTACGTATGATATTCTACTTAAACATCTTTCTTTCCCTAAAACAGATAACACAAGAGGTATCTCAGGCCCGTGCATTTGTCCAGTCAGTATAATCCTAGTTCCCATAAATAAATTCTTGCCTTTTATTCCATGTTCTTTTTGTATTTCTTTGAACATCCCCTTTACAAAAGCTTCATTAACTTCTTCTGTATTAGAAATTTTTTCTTCTAAAACATTTATTAAAGTAGGTATATGTTCAAGCTCTAGGAACTCTCTGCATTCAGCATCTTCTAATTCTACATTATCTCCAAAGAATATGCCGACTTTATTAGTTATTTCTTTTACAAAAGGTAGTCCTTCTTTAACTATATGAACCATAGATTTTATCCATTCATATTTTTCTTTTGCATCTTCTTCAGTTATATATCCTGATTCTATTAAAAACGGTATTGAAAGATCTGTTATATATTCATCTGATGCATCTTTTATATAATGCTGATTAACCCAATTTAATTTATCTGTATCAAATACTCCACCACTTCTAGATACTCTTTCTAGAGAAAAGGCTTGTTCTAATTCTTCCATGTTGAATAATTCTTTATTATCTTCAGGAGACCAACCAACTAAAGCAACATAGTTAACTAATCCTTCTGGTAGATATCCTTTTTTGTTGAAATCTTCAACAGCTACATCTCCTTGTCTCTTACTTAACTTTTTCTTTTCTGTATTAAGTATGTTTGGAAGATGTACAAACGTTGGAGCTTCCCAACCAAATGCCTCGTATAAATAAACATGTTTTGGAGTTGACGGTAGCCACTCTTCTCCTCTTATAACATGAGTTATTTTCATTAAATAATCATCTATAACTACTGCAAAGTGGTATGTTGGAAACCCATCAGATTTCATTAAAACTTGGTCATCCATATCATTTGAATTTATAGAAACATGGCCTCTTACTATATCATTAAACTTTATTTCTTTATTTGATGGTAGTTTTAATCTTATTACATACGACTCGCCATTAGCTATTTTTTGCTCAACCTCTTCTTTAGATAGCCCTCTACAGAATCCATCGTATCTAGGTATCTTTCCTTCTGATTTTTGTATTTCTCTAACTTTATCTATTCTTTCTTTAGAACAAAAACAATAATATGCATGTCCCTTATCTAAAAGTTCTTGTATATATTCTTTGTATATATGTAGTCTTTGAGATTGTATATAAGGTCCGTATTGTCCATTTTGAACTATATTACCATTTTCATCTAACATAACACCTTCATCATGGTTAACTCCTGACCATGACATGGCATTTAACATGTTTTCTATAGCACCTTCTACTAATCTAGATTGATCTGTGTCTTCTACCCTTAAAACATACTCTCCGCCCATTTTTTTAGCAAATAAATAGTTATATAGAGCTGTTCTTAAACTACCTATATGAACAAATCCAGTTGGACTTGGAGCAAATCTTACTCTTACGCTCATCTTCTGTTACCTCCTAATATGTATTTAACTATAACTATAATATTATTAGAACAAAGTACTATCTTGCAAGTTTATTTTTTTCTTTTCCCTATTATAAGTATTTCTTACTTCTATTAAGTTATCTTCTATGTCTTTACCTACAACTATAACATCAGGTATTCCCATAAGTTCGCTGTCTTTAAATTTTGATCCTATTCTTTCATTTCTATCATCTAACAATACACTATATCCTTTTTGTAAAAGGCTATTATATAGATTACTAGCTACTTTGTTTTGATTATCATCTTTTATATTTCCAATTATTATTTCATAATCAAAATAACTTATATCTTTGTGCCACTTTATACCTATATCATCATTATTTTCTTCAGCAATAGCTAAAAATAATCTATCTAGATAAAATTTTACATCTAAAGTATACAGATTTTGTTCTTTACCATTACAATCTAAATATTTATTATCTTTTCTTATTATATTTATATCAACTATATTGACTCCTTGTATTATATCCAAATCTCCACCACATTGTACACAATTATGTTTTTTATCTGCTTCTTTGAAGTTATCTATATAATCTACATGAAAATCAACATTATAGTTTGCATTTTTTATATGATAATCTGTTTTATTAGCACCTACAACAGCATTTCTTATACTTATTACTTCTTCATCTGCATATATACTTTTTACATTTTTTAAATTTATCGGTCCTGCAAATCCAATTTCTGCGTTAGTGACTTTTTTTACATCATTTTCTGATGCCATATTTATTTCTTCTTTATTTATACCTAAATACTTAGCGAGAAGATTTAGATTTATACTTCTATCCCCTCTTAATAATACAGCTACTATTTCATTATTTATATTGAATAATAATGTCTTTATTAACTTATGCTGTGGAACATCTAAAAACGCCTCTAAATCCTGTATCTTACCTATGTTTGGTGTATAAATCTCTTCTTTATTTTTTATTTCTTCTGTGGATAAATCCTTATTTGGCATAGAAATAGCATCTTCTCTTATGTCAAAATATCCACATTTACCACATAAAATCATATCTTTCAGTGGATTATTAGTTGTGTATATATATTTTGTATTATTATTATTTGATGTTTTTTTGTAATTTATATTTATGTTATTTAATAAATTACCTATTTTTAAATTTATATCATCATAGGTTTTGTCTATATTTTCTTTTGAATCTATAGCTATTAACTTTAATATGTTTTCATTTTTGGAATTAAACAGACCACTTCTCAATTTATAACCATTATTATGTTCTTTATATTTGTATCTTATATTAATTGGCAGTTCTTTATATGATTTTAGGTCATTAATATATAAATCTAATATTTCTTCATTATTTGAATCTATATCTAAGTAATTTGAAATGTTATTATTTATATAATTTACAAGTTGATCAAAAAATAATCTACCTATGGGAGTATAAGAGTAATTACTACTTTCGTTGTACTTTAGAAACCCTGATCTATATAATGTTTTCATACTATTGTAATCTACTTCAATAGGACATTCTTTATATGTCTTAATATATGTATCTATTAATTTCATATTACACCCCTTTTGACTATTAATAATTACATCTTACGTTGTTTATTAGCTTTCCTATTCCTTCTATTTCACATTCTACTACATCCCCATTGTTTAAAAGCCTAGGTGGTTTAAATCCTAGCCCTACGCCTTCTGGTGTTCCTGTTATAATTATATCTCCAGGATTTAATGTTATACCTTTAGATAGATCACTTATTATATAATCTATATCAAACATCATTTTTTCCGTATTAGAGTTTTGTCTCATTTCTCCATTAACCTTACAAGATATATTTAACTTTACAGGATAGTTTATCACGTCCTTATAGGCTATATAAGGCCCCATAGGACAAAATGTATCAAGAGATTTTCCCTTAAACCACTGTATATGATTAGTTTGAATATCTCTAGCTGAGATATCATTTACTATCGTGTATCCAAATATATAATTTTTAGCTTCATCAGGTTTTATATTGCTACAAGTCATTCCTATTATAACAGCAAGCTCTACCTCATAATCTACCCTATTTGTTACATTAGGATTATAAGTAATATCATCATTATTACCTATTGCAGGGTTAGCTATCTTAGAAAAATATATAGGATACTTTATATCTTCTTTATTTTTTAAATCTGTATTACTTAACTCTTTCATATGTTCAAAATAATTTTTTCCAAGACAAAATATATTTCTTCTTGGGTATGGTATAGGAGCTAAAAGTTTTATGTTGTTTATATCTATACTTTCTAACTTTTTTTGTAATATAACTTTTATTTCGTTGTATAAGCTATCATCCATTACATCTATAAGTTCATTCATATCTTTAGGTGTTTTTTTGTCAATTTTATTAAATATATACTCTATAGGTATTACTCTATTTTTATCATCAGTTAATATACCTATGTTCTCATTATTTGCTAATAAATAAGTTGCAAAAAACATAATTATCCCCCTTTATTTTATATTCAAAAAAGCTTCCAAAATGGAAGCTTTTTATAATCTATAGGAAATTATAACTTATCTGTTCTGTAGGCAAGTTATAATTTCCAACTAATAAACTTGAGCAACAGACCTGCTTCTCAAGGTCGTTGGCGACATGAGGGTCGCGAATTTTAATATGCCTTTGCTATATATGCCATCTTATTAGCTTCTTTATCGCAACATACACATTTATTACCTAAGTTTTCCTGTTCAAAAGGAAGACATCTTATTGTTGCACCAGTCTCTTCCTTTATTTTCGCTTCACATTCAGAATCTCCGCACCACATAGCTTTAATGAATCCTGGAGTTTCTTCTATTATCTTTTTGAATTCATCCATATTGTGAGCTACATAAGTTTTCTTTTCTCTCATATCTCTAGCCTTTTCTAGCATAGTCTCGTGTATATTATCCAATAAATTAACTACTGTTTCTTCTATGTTATCTAAAGATATAGCATCCTTTTCTAATAAGTCTCTTCTAAATGCCATAGCTTGATTGTTTTCTATATCTTTTGGTCCTATTTCTAATCTAACAGGAACACCTTTCATTTCCCACTCATTGAACTTCCATCCTGGAGAATAACTGTCTCTATCATCAACTTCTACTCTTATACCCATAGATTTTAAAGATGCATGTATTTCATCAACTTTTTCCATAACGTTTCCTTTGTGAGCTGCTATAGGTACTATAACAACTTGTGTTGGAGCAACTCTTGGTGGCAATACTAAACCTCTGTTGTCTCCATGAGTCATTATAAGTCCACCTATAAGTCTAGTTGATGCGCCCCAAGAAGTATGGTATGGATTAGCTAAATTACCATCTCTATCAGAATATTTTATATCAAATGCTTTAGTAAAATGTTGCCCTAGGAAGTGACTAGTTCCTGATTGAAGTGCCTTACCGTCATGCATTAATGCTTCTATAGTATATGTGTCTTCAGCACCAGCAAACTTTTCATTTTCACTTTTTTGCCCTGTAACAACAGGTATAGCCAATAAGTTTTCACACATTTCTTTGTATATGCCAAGCATTTGTAATGTCTCTTTTTCAGCTTCTTCTTTAGTTTCATGAAGAGTGTGACCTTCTTGCCATAAAAACTCAGATGTTCTTAAAAATGGTCTAGTAGACTTTTCCCATCTAACAACTGAACACCATTGATTGTATAGGTATGGAAGATCTCTATATGATTTTAGCCATTTAGAGTACATAGAACATATTATTGTTTCAGATGTAGGTCTTACACATAATCTTTCTTCTAATTCTTTATGTCCACCATGAGTTACCCAAGCAACTTCTGGAGCAAAACCTTCTACGTGCTCAGCTTCTTTAGTTAACAAACTTTCTGGTATTAATAATGGGAAATAGCAGTTCTTATGTCCTGTTTCTTTGAATCTATTGTCTAAGAACGATTGGATACTTTCCCATATTGCATATCCATATGGCTTTATAACCATAAATCCTTTTACTGGTGAATAATCAACCAAATCAGTCTTTGTTATAACATCTGTATACCATTGTGGAAAATCAACTTCCATTGGCGTTATTTCTTCAACAAATTGCTTATTTTTCTTTGCCATAAACGTACCCCTCCATATTGTATAGTTAAAAATTTGTAATAAAAAAACCCCTCATCTCAAAATAGAGACGAAAGGTATTATTCCGCGGTACCACTCTAATTAGCATAAAGCTCACTTGATGGGATATAACGGTCCCTACCGTAAGAACTTTTTACCGTTCTTAAACTCTGAGATTGGTTCAAAAAATTCAACTTAGAAACTCTCACCATATGTTTCTTCTCTGTGAAGCATTATTTTTTTACTATTTCTCTTCATAGCTTTTGAACTTATCTAAATTTATTAATAATTTTATATTAAATACTAATTATTGTCAATATGTATAATAGAACATATAGATTGTGCTGATATTCCTTCTTCTCTTCCCGTAAATCCTAATCCTTCTTCTGTAGTAGCTTTTACATTTATATCATCTATAGATATGTTTAATGTATTAGCTATATTTACTCTCATTTCATGTATGTAGGGAGCCATCTTTGGTTTTTGAGCTATTATAGTACAATCTATATTATTTACCTTATATCCTTTATTATGTATTAAATTATATACATATTCTAATAATTTAATACTATCTGCGCCTTTATATTTTTCATCATTATCAGGGAAGTGCTTTCCTATATCACCTAATGCTAATGCCCCTAATATTGAATCCATAATAGCATGTAACAAAACATCTGCATCTGAATGTCCTAAAAGGCCTTTATTATTTGGTATATCTACTCCACCTATTATTAACTTTCTATTTTCTACTAATTTATGTACGTCATATCCTATTCCAACTCTCATAATATCCTCCTTATTTTTTCCTCAGTATCTGTTCTCCAAAATTTATATCTTCTTTAGTAGTTATTTTTATATTTTCATAAGATCCCATTATCATTTTAACTTCTTGTCCTAAGTATTCTACTAGCATTGCATCGTCAGTTCCATAATAACCTTTATTATAAGCATTTTCATAAGCATCCATTAATAATTTATAATTAAATACCTGTGGTGTCTGAACCGCCCATAGATACTTCCTATCAGGGGTATCTTTTATTATATTATCACTATTAACAACTTTTATAGTGTCTTTTACTGGGACTCCAACAACTACTGCATTATTTGAATTAGCTTCTCTTATAGATTCATTTATGATTCCACTTCTTATAAATGGTCTAGCTCCATCGTGTATAATAACTATATTACAATTAGCATTTACTTTTTTCAATCCATTATAAACAGAATCTTGTCTTTCTTTTCCACCATGGGCTATTTTTATATTTTTATACATATACTTATTTATTATATGTTTCACGAAAAACTGTTCTTCATCTTCTCTTATAACCACTATTATTTCATCTATGCTGTCATTATTGTAAAAGGCATCTATTGTATATGATACAACTTCCTTATCATATATTTTTATAAACTGCTTATTTATATCCATATTCATTCTACTTCCAGTACCAGCAGCTACTATAATAACACTATTCATTTAATCACCTCGTTATAATTTCTTTGTAACCAAAAAAGCCTTCAATTTTACATATTGAAGACTTTTATTATACTAACTAAACTTTGGTTTCCCAAATATCATTCTACCTGCAGGAGTTTGTAGTACAGATGTTACTAATACATTAATAGTTTCTCCCATGTGCTTTTTACCACCATCAACTACTATCATAGTTCCATCATCTAAATATGCTATTCCTTGATTTGATTCTTTTCCTTCTTTTACAACTTGAACTACCATTTCTTCTCCAGGAATCGCTACTGGTTTTATGGCATTGGCCAATTCATTTATATTTAAAACCTCTACGCCTTGAAATTGAGCTACTTTATTTAAATTATAATCATTAGTTACTACCTTACCATTTAATACCTGACCTAGCTTTAATAGTTTAGTATCTACCTCTGATATATCGTCAAAATCTCTTTCACTTATTTCCACTTCTATATTAAGTTCTTTTTGTATTATATTTAATATGTCTAAACCTCTTCTTCCCCTTACTCTTTTTAAATCATCAGATGAATCTGCTATATGTCTTAGCTCTGCTAATACAAAAGAGGGGATTATAAGCTTACCTTCTATAAATCCAGTTCTACATATATCTGCAATTCTACCATCTATTATTACACTAGTATCTAGTATTTTTGGCGGTATTCTACTATTATCTTTTTTCGATGCCTTTTCTTTTAAAGTACTAGATAATCTATTTAGAGGATTCATATTAACTATTTCATCTTTGTTTTTTAATGCTATATTAATTCCCAAATATCCCATTATGCCATAGGTTATAACTGCTAAAGTTCCTCCCAATATAGGTATTTGTATAGACATTAATAATTGGCTTATAAGATATGCTATAAGCAAACCTATTATAAGTCCTATAGACCCTAGTAATATATCCCCAGATGGATATTTAGATATTTCTTTATCAATAACTCCTACTAACAATTTTATACCATTTATGATCCAAGGAGCTATTATATAAAATATTAGTCCTAATACTAACCCAGCTACTATAGAACCTATTATTACTTTTAAACCTGAATCTAATACATATTGCGGAAAAGTCTTAATTACAGAAAAGTAAGTGGCGACACCTGTCGTTACTCCAACTAACCCAATTAAGCCGCGTATTATTCTGAGTACCAAATCGTCACCCCCTACACTACGTTTTTTAATATTATAAGCTATATACTCTATTATCTCAACCTATTTTCTAGTTTGCCAGACTACTTCACCTAAAGTTTTCATTTTATATTTAACAATAATATTATAATATGATATATCTTATGTAATTGACCAAGGTATAGTTTAATATTATAATAATCTATAAGGTGAGGTGATAAAATAATGTCAAATTTCAATTTCTCAGACTTTAAAAGTCAAGTTGACGAATCTTTACTAAGACACAAAAGTGTACTTGATATAGTGTCTAAGTCAGCAGAAAGTAATGCCAAAATAAATAGAGCAATAGTAAAATCTGTAACTTCTTGTGGATGTATAGAAATCAATGCTAAAAAACAAGATATACCAAATGATATAACATTTGCTGATTTATCAAAATATATGGATAGTCACATAAGTGGCTCATTGTGCAAACACTGTAGAGAAAAAATAGAAGAAGAACTAGGTACTCATCTATTCTATATAACAGCTATATGTAACTTATTAAATATTGAACTTGAAGATGTATTAAAAAAGGAAAGTTCAAAACTAAAAACACTTGGTATATTCAGTTTATTATAATATTGAGGCTTATAAGCCTCTTTTTTTTATAAATTTATATATGCCTATCTATTAAAACTAACTGTTGCATTTTTATAAGTCCATTTTTTATATGTTTAGCTCTTATTTCACCTATACCTTCAACATTATCAAGTTCTTCTATAGAAGCCATAAGTATATTTTGAAAATCTTGGAAGTAACTTACTAGATTTTCTATTATACCAGATGGAAGTCTATGTATTTTATTTAAAATCCTATATCCTTTTGTTTTTATTGGCATATCCATATTTTCTGAGAAACCTACATGACCAAGAAGTCTTGCCATATTGCCTAAATCTATTAATTCTTCAGAAGATAAGCACCTTATTTTCTTTTTAAAGCCTTCAAATGTAATATCTCCTCTTCTATAGTCAATAAATACCTTATGCTCTTCTCTTTTAGCATTCCCTATTAACTCTTCTAGCTGCATGCTAACTAGTAATCCTTCATTTCCTAGTTCTATTATATATTTTTCTATTATATCTACTATTCTCATAACCATTTCCATTTTTTGGATGACTATAGCTACATCATACAATGTTACTAAATCCTTAAATTCCAATGCATTTAAATTTATCATTGCCTGGTCAAGAACAGCTTTATATTTTTCTAGTGTTTGTAGTGCCTGATTAGCCTTTGTAGATACTTTTGAAGTTTCTTCAACTACATATTTTTTATCTCCTTGATACACTGTTATTATATTTCTTCTTTGAGATATAGATATAACAATTGAATTAGTTTGCCTCGCTACCCTTTCAGCAGTTCTGTGCCTTGTTCCTGTTTCTGAGGTTTGTATAGAATAATCTGGTATCAATTGAGCATTAGCATAAATTATTTTTTTAAGATCTGAACTTAATACTATTGCACCATCCATTTTAGCAAGTTCATATAAGTGAGCAGGAGAATAATCTGAGTTTATATTAAATCCTCCATCTACAATATTCATAACGTCATCACTACTTGCTATAACTATTAACCCTCCTGTTTTAGCTCTTAATACATTTTCTAGGCCTAACCTTAATAATGTCCCAGGAGCTATCATTTTTAATGTTTGAAGAGAACTCTTATTTTGTAAAAACGTATCTCTCATTAATTATGCGCCTCCAGTGCTACATTAATTGCTTCTCTTACATTTTCTACAGGCCATATATTTACTCCCTTAATGTCCTCAAGTAAATTGTAATTGCTTTTTGGTATTATTATTTTTTTAAATCCTAGCTTTTTACATTCTATTATTCTCTTATCAATAAAACTAACAGCTCTTACCTCTCCTGTTAATCCTACTTCTCCTATAACTACAGTTTTTTCATCTATTTCTATATTTCTAAAACTCGATGCTATAGATACTGCTATTCCTAGATCCATAGCTGGTTCATTTACTTTTATTCCTCCAACTACATTTATATAAACATCTTGATTTTGTATTTGCATTCCTACCCTTTTTTCTAAAACAGCCATAAGAAGACCTACTCTGTTATAATCTACTCCTGTAGCTGCTCTTTTAGGTATTCCAAAACTTGTAGGTGCTACTAATGCTTGAAGTTCTAAAAGCATAGGTCTTGTTCCTTCTACAGTGGCTACAATGACTGATCCTGATACGCCTTTTGGTTTTTCAGATATTAGTATTTTTGATGGATTTTCTAGTTCCACAAGTCCTACATCCCTCATTTCAAAAACTCCTAATTCATTAGTTGACCCAAACCTGTTTTTTACTGCTCTTATCATACGATAGGTATTAAATCTTTCTCCTTCAAAATATAAAACTGTATCCACCATATGCTCTAAAAGTTTTGGACCAGCTAGTGATCCTTCTTTTGTTACATGCCCAACAATAAAGGTTGATATACCTATTTTTTTAGATATTTTCATAAACCTAGATGTTCCTTCTCTTACTTGGCTAACAGTTCCTGGAGCTGAGGTTATTTCCGGGCTAAATACAGTCTGTATAGAATCTACTATTATTAAATCTGGTTTTATATTCTCTAAGTATCCCTCTATTATATTCAGATTATTTTCTGCTAGCACATATAAATTATCTGAATTTATACCCAATCTTTTTGCTCTCATCTTTATCTGATATATAGATTCTTCTCCAGATATATACAGTACCTTTTTTCCACCTTGTGATACATTATTTGATACTTGAATTAACAAAGTAGATTTACCTATACCTGGATCTCCTCCTACTAAAACTAGAGATCCTTTAACTATACCGCCACCTAGGACTCTATCAAGCTCATTTATATCAGTTGAAAATCTTTCTTCTCCTTTTACCTCTAAAGAGTTTATGCTTACTGGCTTTGCTGAATTTTTATCTATAGAGAATATTTCTTTAGATGACTTTTTATCTTCTATCTCTTCTATAAATGTATTCCAATTCTCACATTCAGGGCATTTACCTAACCATTTAGAATTTTCATATCCACACTCTTGACATACATATTTAGTTTTTATCTTCGCCATTTAATCACCCTTGACATTAATTATACTATTATTTTAACACAATCACTGGAAGAAAATGTGTATTTAATGTGTATTTATTATTGAATTAATATTTAATAATAAAGGACTCATACGAGCCCTTATTATTATAAATTACTTTTATTTTCAAATATTATTTCTCCATCTTTTTCTTTAACTAAGACTGTATCTCCACTTTTTATTGTTCCTTTTAATATTTCTTCAGATAAGTTATCTTCTAATTTCTTTTGTATTGCTCTTTTTAAAGGTCTAGCTCCATAATCAAGGTCAAAACCCTCTTTAGCTAATAATTTTATTGCGTCCTCACTTAATTCTAAGTTTATATTCATATCTTTTAATCGAGATATAACATCCTTAGTCATTAATTTTACTATTTTTCCTATATGTTCTTCATTTAAAGAATGGAATACTATCATATCATCAATTCTATTTAGGAATTCTGGTCTAAACTTTTGTTTTAATTCAGACATTATATTTTCTTTCATTTTTTCATATTTTGATTTTTCTTCTTGTTTATTATCTTTATTAGAACTAAATCCTAATGTTCTTTGTTTAGATATTGTATGAGCTCCCACATTTGATGTCATTATTATTATTGTGTTCTTGAAATCAACAGTTCTTCCCTTAGAATCAGTTAACCTTCCATCATCTAATATTTGAAGTAATATATTAAATACATCAGGGTGAGCTTTTTCTATTTCATCAAATAAGATCACTGAATACGGCTTTCTTCTAACCTTTTCTGTTAATTGTCCTCCTTCATCATGGCCTACATATCCTGGAGGAGATCCAACTAATCTAGAAACAGAATGTTTTTCCATATATTCAGACATATCTATTCTTATAATAGAATTTTCATCTCCAAATTGAACCTCTGCCAAAGCCTTAGATAACTCTGTCTTACCTACACCTGTAGGTCCTAAGAATAAGAACGAGCCTATTGGTCTCTTTGGATCTTTAAGTCCTGCTCTTGCTCTTCTTATTGATTTAGATATAGATTCAACTGCTTGTTCTTGACCTATAACTCTATTGTGTAATATTTTTTCTAGGTTTAGTAGTTTTTCGCTTTCTTCTTGAACTAATCTAGTTACAGGTATTCCTGTCCACGAACCTACTACTTCAGCTATAACTTCAGGGTCGACTACATCCGAAGATTTAGAAGAACTTCTCCAATTCTCTTTTAGGTTATTTAACTTCTCTTTTATCTCGGCTTCTTCATCTCTTATTTTCGCAGCCTTTTCAAAGTCCTGGCATCTAACTGCTTCTTCTTTTTCTTTAGATATAAATTCTAATTTATCTTCTAATTCTTTTAATTCTTTTGGAGTAGTATTTTCTTTTAATTTAACCTTTGATGCTGATTCATCTATTAAATCTATAGCTTTATCTGGCAAATATCTATCTGTTATATATCTAACAGATAAATCCACAGCAGCTTTTATAGCATCATCAGTGATTTTTACTTTATGATGTGCTTCATACTTGTCTCTTAATCCTTCCAAAATTTTAATTGTATCTTCTTTGCTTGGTTCTCCCACTTTTACAGGTTGGAATCTTCTTTCCAAAGCTGCATCTTTTTCTATATACTTTCTATATTCTTCAATAGTAGTTGCTCCTATAATTTGTACCTCACCTCTAGCTAGTGCAGGTTTTAGTATGTTGGATGCATCCATGGCCCCTTCTCCAGAAGACCCCGCTCCTACTATTGTGTGTAATTCGTCTATAAATAGTATTATTCTTGAAGACTTAGTTACTTCATCTACTACATTTTTTATTCTTTCTTCGAATTCTCCTCTATATTTAGCTCCTGCAAGCATAGAACCTAAGTCCAATGTATATACAACTTTATCCTTTAATATTTCTGGAACATCACCTATAGATATCTTAGATGCTAGCCCTTCTATGACAGCTGTCTTTCCTACTCCTGGGTCACCTATTAGTACAGGATTATTTTTTGTTCTTCTACTCAGTATCTGTATAACTCTTTGAATTTCTTCATCTCTTCCTATAACAGGATCTAATTTTCCTTCTTTAGCATATATAGTTAAATTTCTTCCATATTTCTCTAAAGTTGGAGCATTTATGTTTGAATTTTCTTTATTGTAGGTACCTTTTGGAGGTTGGTTTGTGTTTAATTCTATACCCATCATATTTACAACCTGCTGCGCAACCGCTTTAGTATCAAGTCCTGCATGTAGTAATATTTTAGGTCCTATCCCTTCTCCTTCTTGTATAAGGCCTAATAATATATGTTCTGTTCCTATATAACTAGTTTTTAATGTATTAGCAAACATTCCTGCTAACTCTAGTATTCTCTTACTTCTAGGACTTAATGATATTTCTCCTAAGCTAGAACTTCCTTGTCCTTCTATTTCAATTATCTTATTTTTTATATAATCTTCACTTATTCCTAGACTATTTAAAACCTTTGCTGCTATTCCCTCTTTTTCTTGTAATAAACCTAGTAATATATGCTCACTTCCAACTACTTCATGTCCTAACTCCTTAGCAGCATTAAAGGCTAAATCTATGGCCTTTTTAGCTCTCTCTGTAAATTTATTTATCATAATATATACCTCCTATATACCAAGTGATTTTCTCAAGTAGATAGCTCTATTTACGTCACGTTTAGTATAGTCATTTGACTTATATATTTTCGATTGATGCCCAGGATGAACATCTACCATCAATTTATCAATCTCTCTTGTTGTTATATCGCTTATATAACCCATTTCTACTCCTAACTTTAAATTAGACAATAGCTTTATAGCTTCACTTGTATCTATTGTTCTAGCATTTTTAAGTATACCCAAAGATCTAAATATTCTATCTTCTAATTTTATCCCTAATTTACTTTTTAATAACTCTCTTGCATATAATTCTTTATTTATTATTTGATTAGCCATACCTATTACATTTTCTACAGTTTCTTGTTCTCTTCTTCCTAATGTAAGTTGATTTGACATTTGATATATACAGCCTGAAGAGTCAGAACCTTCACCATACATCCCTCTTACAGCTAGACCTAACTGGCCTGAAAGTTTTAAAACTTCATCTATATATCCTAATTCTGTCAATGCAGGTAGGTGTACCATTATAGAAGCTCTCATTCCCGTACCTGTGTTAGTTGGACATGCTGTCAAATACCCTAAGTTTTCATGAAATGCATAATTCAAATTTACTTCTAATATATCATCAATTTTGTCAGCCATATCCCAAGCCTTATCTAACTTAATTCCATCTTCTAATGTTTGTATTCTTATATGGTCTTCTTCATTTATCATTATAGTTACTGTTTTATCTTTTTTTATCAAAACAGCTCCACATTGGTTATTCGATAAATCCATACTTATTAGATGTTCTTCTATCATAGATTGTTTATCTATTTCACTTAAATCACTCATTTTATAAAATTCAAATTCATCTTTTAGAACTGTATTGCTTTTTATTATTGCATCTTTAACTAAGGTTATTACCTTCTCACATTCTTCTTTGGTAGACTCATTAGGAAAAGAATAACTAACTAAATTTCTAGCAAGTCTTATTCTAGAACTTATAATTGACTTATCATCATTCACATTAACGCCCCCTAATCGTTTATATCTCTTTCAAGTGATTTTATTTCATCCCTTATTTGCGCAGCTTTTTCAAACTCTTCAGTTTGTATACATTTATTTAGTTCTATTCTTAGACCTCTTATTTTATTTTTCATCCTTAACTTAGCTCCTGATTTTTTAGGTACCTTACCTATATGATCAGTATATCCATGTATTTTTTGTATTATAGGAACTACTTGTTCCTTAAATGTTAGGTAGCATTGATCACAACCAAGTCTACCTGTATCTCTAAAATTTTTGTAGGTACTATTACATTTAGGGCAAGTTAATTGTTTTGTATTAATAAGTTCATCACTTTTTGTTGTATATGATAAGCTTGAAAATATGTCTTTAATAGAAAATGGCAAGTCAAAATCAAAGTTAAAGTTTATTCCTTTTTCATTTGAAGCACATTCATTACACAAATGTACCTCTCTCTTTTTTTCATTTATTATTTCAGTATAATGAACAATAGCTTCATTTTTATTGCACTTATCGCATAACATTTAAATCACCCCTTTGAATTTAATATACCTACTAATATACTTTTTAAAATATTGGCTCTAATTTTTTCTTTGATTCCCTTTATAGGTATATTAAGAGTTTTATCGTCTATTGAATTCAAAATAATTTGTGACTCTCTATGAGTTATGGTATTCATCTCATACAATCCATCTACTATATTTTTAGCTTCTCTAAACGAAATTTCATTGTTTAATTTTTCATTAATAATATTTAATATATATCCAACTTTATTTCGATTAAACCTAGCTATTTGTACATACCCGCCTCCGCCTTTTCTACTTTCTATATGATATCCCTTTTCTATAGTAAATCTAGTTGTTAATACATAGTTTATTTGGGATGGAGCACAATTGAACAAGTTGGCTAATTCATTTCTTTGTATTTGTATTGTATTTTCTTCTTTCATAAGATTTTTTATAAATTCTTCAATTATATTTGATATAGATGACATGCGAACCACCTTATTTTTTATTTATTGACTTTCTTTGACTATTATTATATATTCATTTATTTATTTTTCAAAACCCAATTTTGACTTGTTTTGGGCTATTTTTTATTATTTTTTTCTTAAAAATATGTATTTTTTTATTTTTTCTAAATAAATTTAATTTATTCTAAATAATAAAACTCCAAGCTATGCTTGGAGTTCATTATAAATAACCTATTTATTTTTTGTCTTTGCTTCTTCTACTATTTTAGATGCTAAGTTAGATGGAATTTCTTCATATCTTTCAAATTCCATCTCAAAATAACCTCTACCTTGAGTCATAGATCTTAAATCTATTGCATATCTGAATGTTTCAGCTTGAGGAGCTTGAGCATATATTACTTGGTTTCCTTTTTCATCAGGTTCCATACCTAGTATTCTTCCTCTTCTTTTGTTAACATCTCCTATAACATCACCCATATACTCTTCTGGAACTACAATTTTTAAATTCATTATAGGTTCTAGTAATACGGACCTTGCTATTTCCATACCCTTTTTAAATGCTGCATTGGCTGCCATTTTGAACGCCATTTCAGACGAATCTACATCATGATAAGAACCATCATATAAAGTAGCCTTTATATTTGTAACAGGGTATCCTGCTAAGGCTCCTGATTCTAAGGATTCTCTAAGTCCTTTTTCAACAGCAGGGATATATTGCTTAGGAACTGAACCACCAAATATATTTTCTTCAAATGTAAAGTGTTCATTTCCTGGCTCAAATATTATTTTTACATCTCCATACTGCCCATGGCCTCCAGATTGCTTTTTATGCTTTCCTTGTACATCTACTTTAGACTTTATAGTTTCTCTATAAGCTACTTTTATATCTCCTAAATTTACATCTACGCCAAATTTATCTTTTAATTTACTTTTAATGGAGTTAATGTGTAATTCCCCTTGCCCTCCTACTAATGTTTGTTTTGTCTCTGTGTTTCTATACCAATGTATAGTTGGATCTTCTTCAACTAATTTATGAAGTCCTGCTCCTATCTTTTCTTCATCGCCTTTATTTTTAGGCTCTATTGCAAAATATATCTGAGGTTTTGGGAATGATATATCTACTATAGGTTCATCGTTAATATCAGCTGATAATGTATCTCCTGTTTGTGTTTCATTTAATTTATTTAAAACTATTATATCGCCTGCAACAGCCTTTTCCAGCTCTATTTGTTCCTTATTTCTCATTGTGTATATATGATAAGCCTTTTCTTTTCGAGACTTATTTGTATTAAATATTTCAGAGTCTTTACCTAACTCTCCTTGTAATACTCTTACATATGATATCTTTCCTACAAATGGGTCCACTATAGTTTTAAATACCACGCCTTTGAATTTATCATCACTTTCTTGTATTGGGTTTTGTATATAATTTCCTATCATATCTAGTAACGCATTTGTTCCTAAATTATTAATAGTTGATCCACATATTACAGGTATTATGTATCCACTAGACACAGCTTTACTAATACCCTTATGTACATCTTCAGGTGTAAATTCTTCTCCTGAGAAATACTTATCTAGTAGCTCATCGTCAGTTTCTGCTATTAATTCAAATAAATTATCTTTTATAGGATTTATTTGATCCTGTAAATTATTTTCTAATTCAGCCTTATCTTCAAGTATATTTAAAATATCAACCAATTTCTGACCATCATATACAGGCATATTAAAAGGTACAATATTTTTTCCATATCTATTTGTTAATTGACCTATTACTTTGTTGTAGTCAGCTTTTTCATTATCCATTTTGTTTATAAATATAATTCTAGGTGTGTTTCCATCAGTCATTTCGAAAGCTTTTTCTGTACCGACTTCTATTCCTGTAGTTCCATCTACAACTATAACGGCTCCATTAGATGCTGTCATAGCAGAAACTACTTCTCCATGGAAGTCAAAGTATCCAGGTGTGTCTAAAAAATTATACTTGTAGCCATTATGCTCTATAGGTATTAACCCCATACTATAAGTCATATTAATTGCTTCATTTGGTTTAGTTATCCTATTAGATAGCTTACTATTAAACATTATTGCCTCTAATAGATTTGTCTTTCCACAACCACTATGACCTAAAATAACTACATTTCTTATTTTATCACTATTATAGACTCTCATATAAACACCCACCTTAACAAAGTTTTTGAATATTTAACAAGGCTTTAATAATTTATATGGTATGTTGTGTCTATTTAATACTATAAATTTGTATTATGTAGATAATGTTTTCATATTTTTTCCAATATTCTATTTATTTAATAATATTTTAGTGATATTATTAATTTGTAAGTTATATTTTATTTTTTAATATTATCAGGGGGTATTATTATATGAATTTTAAATTTAGAAATGAATTGAATGATTTAGTTCCTTATGTTCCTGGGAAACCAATAGAAGAAGTAATGAAGGAATATAACTTAAGTGATGTTATTAAGTTAGCATCTAACGAGAATCCTTTAGGTTATTCTCCTAAGGCTAAAGAAGCAATCATAAATGCTTTAGATTCTCTTAGTTTATATCCAGATGGGAATTCAACTTCTTTAAGAGAGAAATTGGCACAAAAATATAATATAAAAGTTGAACAAGTTATTCCATCAAGTGGTTCAGACGAAATGGTAGATCAATTAGCAAAAACATTTATAGATAAAGACGATGAAGTCATAATGGCTGATATAACATTTCCTAGATATTTTTCTACATGCAAGATGATGGGTGGTAAACCCGTTGTAGTTCCACTAAATAATTTTACTCATGACCTTGATGCTATGACAAAAGCTGTATCGGACAAAACAAAGTTAATATACATATGTAATCCTAATAATCCAACAGGGACTGCAATTCCTACTTCTGAAGTTATAGACTTATTAGATAATGTCCCTTCTAGTGTAATAGTTGTTTTAGATGAGGCTTATAGAGAGTATGTTACAAGAGATGATTATATGATGAACAGTGAAAGTTTAATAGAGAAGTATCCTAACTTGGTAATTCTTAGAACTTTTTCTAAAGCTTACGGCTTAGCTGCATTAAGAGTAGGATACACTATAGCTCATGAGGATATAATATCTAATATTAATAAAATAAGGGGACCTTTTAATGTTAATAGTTTAGCTCAAGTTGCTGCTATAGCTTCATTAGAAGATGAGGCCTTTCTAAAAGAATCTTATGATGTTAATAAGTGTGGAAAAGAGTATCTTTATAGTGAATTTGATAAAATGAATATAAAGTATTGCCAATCTGAAGCAAATCACATATTTTTAGATGTAGGTCAAGATGCAAGTAGCGTATTTAATGAATTACAAAAAAACGGTGTTATAGTTAGACCTATGGGAAGTACATATATAAGAGTATCTATAGGATTAAGACACGAAAATGAAAGATTTATAAAAGAACTTTCTAGAATTCTAAAAATAGACTTAGCTTATGCTTAAGCAGAAAAATATCCTTGTAACAAAAAAGATGTGTTTATATAAACACATCTTTTTTTGTTACAATATCTAAAATTTCTTCAATACTATTTATGATATATTTTCCATTTCTATATTCTCGTTTTGCAACTATTAATTCTACCTGATTTCCTCTATTTATTACATCTCTAATTATTTGAGGTACTTCTATAAATGACCCCATCTCATTGAAATCTTCATCCATTATAATTAGTGTAGGTATTTTTACTTTTCCATCTATTTTGTATGTTTCCATGAAGCTTTCATTGCCTTCTCTAGGAACTATTTTAAAGTCAATATTATCATTATTTCTAGCTATAACATCAACAGCAGGTAGATTTATTTGACAGTCTGGACACCATATTTCTGCAAATGCTAATATATTAACTTTCTTTTTTATAGATTTTATCTTGTTTAATGTAGTTTCATCTAACTTTATCTTATTCATTATTTCTTCACATTTATTTCTATAAGGTTCATCTGATTTATTTAATACTTCTGCAAATGATATTCCACTTTTAAACAATTCTCTTAAACTCATCTTATATCTCCTCCCCATAAAAAGTATAAGCTATATACTATTATACCATTAAAGTGAAAAAATAAAAAGACTACGCGGCTACGTCCTACTCTCCCAGGCAGCTTCCCACCAAGTACCATCGGCGCTAAAGAGCTTAACTTCTGTGTTCGGAATGGGAACAGGTGTATCCTCTTTGCTATAGTAACCACATAATCTTATTTATAGTGTTAGCACACTAAAAACTAAACAGCATATTATTGGTCAAGTCCTCGACCTATTAGTATTCATAAGCTAAATCCATTACTGAACTTACACCTTGAACCTATCAACCAGGTAGTCTTCCTGGGGTCTTACCCTTACGGTGGGAAATCTTATCTCAAAGTCGGCTTCGCGCTTAGATGCTTTCAGCGCTTATCCATTCCGTACG
>NZ_JCANUR010000025.1:0-24588 GCF_059569055.1 Sporacetigenium mesophilum DSM 16796
AACGCTATAAGAATTCAGATATTTTCTTCTTTAATTGCATATATGTTAATTTATTTATGCTGTAAAGTTATAATTGCTAAGTATTCTATGTTAACGCTAACGCGTATTGTTCGTTCAAACTTACTTGAATACTTTGATGAATATGTAATGGAATATTTTCGGACACGCTGATTTTGGTAAAATATAGAAAATTGATTTTGCATAGAGGGATAGGTCTAACTAAACATATAGTAAAATATTGGCCTTAAATGAAAATAAAGTAAAATAAGCAGCTAGTGGTAAAACTAATTACCAATAGCTGCTTATTTGGATTTGTCAAGTATTCAATTTCTACCTAAATGCAACACTAGAAGCTTGTTGGCCACTCTTTATTGCAATTAACCTATATAAATATTTTCGTCAATCCTACTTCTCTTTATTATTTTTAACTTCTTTTTCTTTAACTTCCTTTATTTTTTCTGGCTGTTTTTCATCTTCTTTATTTAACTCTGGTTGTTTTTTTGTTTCTTTAACCTGCTCTTCATTTACATTTTTATTTACTTCAGGTGTACTGGCTTTAACAACATTATTATCTACATTAACTATATTAGTAACTATTTTAGTTTCAACAACATCGTCATTAGTATCAACTTCAGTAGTTTCAACCGCATTGTCATTAGACGCTTTATTTTCTTTTTCTTTCTTTACAGCTTTTTCTTTAGGTTTACCATTAGATCTTACTTGTGATGGATTAATACCTAATTCTTTTGAAAGTTCACCTAACCCTTTTCCATCATCAACAACTATAGTAGCTAATTCATCAACTGATTTCCCACTAATTGTAGATAAAGAATTTATATATGCTATTTTACCAAATCCAAATCCTTTATCACGAAGAGTTTTCACAGTATTAACATCTATATTCTTTACAACATTTGCTGCATAACTTATCTCTTCAGTGTTTTTTACAGCTTCTTCTTTTTGGTCATCATCTAAGTTTTCTTCTACTATATCATCTATTTCTGATACATTTTCTAAATCAGATATTAAATCTTCTTTAACTTCTTCATCTATATTTTCATCTGTTATAATATCTAAAACTGCTTCCTGAGCTTCACCTATTGTTTCAAGATATCCATCTATTGCAGTTTGTACAAATTCACCTTTTTCTTGTTCTGCCATTTCTGTGGCTTCTGCAAGACGTTCTTCACTAATATCAATTAATAAATCGGCTTTTTGTTCATCATCATAAGTAAATGATAATTGTATATCCTCAAATAACGTATCTGTGATATATGTTATCTTGTCTGGTGTTATACCTGCACCTATTTCTGTAGTTTCTTCAGCAGCATATACCGAAGTATTTGGTACTACTAATACACTTGCGCAAACAATTGAAGCTAATAATCTTTTCATTTTTACATCTCCCTTATTCTTTTAATATTTTTAGAAACTAAGATTCATTTTAAAAGAATTGATAAAGCTTTAAAGAGATTAAAAAAAGCTACTCAAAAAAAGAGTAGCTTTAATAGACACATATCTATGCTCTCTTCGGCAACTGGCTGGCATAATTACACTTACAAGTGTAAAATTAGCCCCTTTAGCTTTGCGTCCCTAGGTTTCCCTAAGTTTGCCTTTATCGAATTTTAGTTCTATTTTTAAATTATATATTTTTTGTAGAACTTTGTAAATACACTTTCATTAATATGTTTTGAATATTTAAAATAAATTTAAATTATATTACTACCTAATTCATTTAATATATTTCCTAAGCCTTTTTCATCATAATCAACAACATCAGCTAGTTCTTCAACTGATTTACCACTAATTATAGATAAATAAGCAATATATCCTATTTCTCCAGATCCAAATCCTTTATTAATAAGGATTTTCATAGTTTCAAGTCCTATTTCCATTTTGTATCTCCTTTATTCTTTTAATATTTACGAACTAAGATTCATTTTAAAAGAAGGCTCTGTTAGACAATTCTGTGATAAGTAAAAAATAAAAATAACTGTATCCTAGTATTTAGAACATATATACGATGTGATACAGTTATTGATTAATTTTAACAGTAAGTGATTCTTAATTTATAAACATTATCCACAATTTACGCAACCAAATTATATAACATTGATGGAATGTTACAGTATTTAGTTGCGTTTTATATAAAGAATACGTATTTTATTTATTAGGATGCTCATCATTTTTTGTAAAATATTTATTAAATATCTTCTTTATTGACTCTAAATTTCTAACTAAGTAATTTACAATAGCAATATTTAGGAGAATTGCTATTGGTGCATTGTACTCATTTACTTTTAATAATGTTAAAATATATAAAGCTAATACGGGAATAAATAAAGCTATAATAGTTAAAATAATGCTTAGCTTTAAAGGTTTTACATCTGAAAAAGAATACGTCCACTCAATTACTACTCCTGAAGCGAACAATAAAAAAGTTGCAAAGTAAAATATAAATTTATTGCTTTCTTTAAATGTAAAAAAAAGAAATAGTGAAATTGCAAGCATAATAGCACTATATATATAATTTATGAATTTTACTGATTCCTTAATTTTAAGCACTCCCTCCATTATATTTAATATAAAGTTTTATACAACTGTAAACTTTGATTATACTATATACTATATTTTAAGTTAGTTCAATAAGTCTGTTCTTTATAGTATATCTAGTAATATAAGTTTCTTTAGTTGCTACATTAACTAACATATCTCTGATTCTATCAGATTTCTTATTCTTTTTGCTTATTTGTAAAAACTTAAACCAAGCCAAATAGTTGTTCAAATATTTACTGGACACACCATTAAATACCTGTATCCATCTCTTAAATCCACTATGAAGGGCGTTTATATGTTGTAAATGATATACGCTATCTATCATTTGTTTTCCTCTAGGAATTTGTTTTAAGCTTACCTTAAGTTCTTTATCTATCTTAGGATATGATTTATGTGAATCTGTACAAAAAGTAACATCTTTGCCTATTTTTCCATCAAAGAAGTTAACTATTTCATTTTTAGTTATTCTACCTTTACACACAGTACCCATAAGGATATTTCCTTTTCTATCTATGGCTGATTCTATACAAATTTGTTCTTTTGATATACCTCTCTTTTTCTTATCGTACTTTCCTTTACCTCTTTGTCTAGGCTCTCTAGGCATAATAAAAGTAGTACTTTTTGAGTGATTTCCTTTATAGGATTCTCTTAAAAAAACTTCATCTACTTCAACTATTCCTTCAACAATATCATTTTTTAGTGATAAATTAATTACATCTAGTATTCTATGTCTCATAAAAAAAGATGTTTTAACGCCTACACCTACTTCTTCTGCACATTTTCTTATAGAAAGTCCTAATATCATTAACTCACAATATTTTAGCCATTTATCTAAACTCAAATTAGTGCTAGAAAATGGAGATAGTGTCATCTCATCAAAAGTAGTACGACATCTCTTACAGATATATCTTTGTCTACCTCTAGATTTGCCATTTTTATTAACTTCTTTGCATTGGCACTTAGGACATTCATATCCCTTAGAAAATCTACTTTCTTTGATATTATCTTTAATTTCATCCGAATTGAATAAATTACTTAAAATTTCCTGTGCTATAGAAATTAGGTCTCTAAGTTCATTTTTGTTTAGACTTTTTACTAGGGCTTTCATACTTTTTGTAGGCATAATATAATCATCCTTTCTAAAAATTTATTGAAACATAGCAGATATCTATATTATAACCTATTTTTATATAATTAATCACACAATTGTCTAACATAGCCTAAAAGAATTAATAAAGCTTTAAAGTAATTAAAAAAGCTATTCAAAAAGAATAGCTTTAATAGACACACATCTATGCTCTCTTCGGCAACTGGCTGGCATAATTACACTTACAAGTGTAAAATTAGCCCCTTTAGCTTTGCGTCCCTAGGTTTCCCAAAGTTTGCCTTTATCGAATTTTAGTCCTATATAATTATTATATATTTTATATAATATCTTGTAAATATATGTATCACCATCTACTGTCTATTTCAGTTAAAGTTTTGCCTATCTCATCTTTTATAGAAATTACTTTATTAGAGTTAGTGTAAGGAGTATCTGTATAATTTATTATAATAATTTTACTATGTTTAGGAATGTATTCTATAAGGCTTGCTACAGGATACACAACTAATGATGTACCTAATACTAATAGACAATCGCAACTAGATACCCTATTTATAGCTTCAGAGAATAAAGGTACATTCTCATCATACAAAACTATGTCTGGCTTTATTAATCCACCACATTCACATTTGTAATTTTTTAAATATTCATTTTGAGAATAACTATTACCACAAATTAAACAAGTTCCAGTATCAACATTCCCGTGTATATTTAACACATTTTTACTGCCAGCTAATTGATGTAGATTGTCCACATTTTGAGTTATAATACTTGAAATATAGCCTTCTTCTTCCCATTTTGCCAAAATTTCATGAGCAATATTAGGCTTAAACTTATTAAATACGAAAAATTCTTTAAAAAACTTATAAAACTTCTCAGTATTTCTTAAAAAATATCCTTTGGATAAAGCTACTTCTGGAGTAGTTGAGTATATTCCATTTGATGATCTAAAATCAGGAATTCCAGACATTGTACTAATACCTGCTCCTGTTAACACCACTGTATTTTTTGATTCTTTTAAGATTTTTACTATTTCTATATAATTATTATCCATATAGTCACATCCTTTTTACTATTTCTACTATATTATATCCTTATATTAAAAAATAGGGCGATTATTTAATCGCCCTATTACAATATAACTTTTATATACTATTTTTTATTCTTCAGTCATGCTCATAGAAGCAGTGCCAGTTTTACCTACTTCTGCTAAATCATCTAAAGCATATTCTACTAATGCTTTGAAGTTATCAGAAGAATGTGTAGCACCAGATACAGCTGCAACATCACCTATAAGTTGCTTATCAACTAATGCTTTTTCTAATTCAGGCATATATTTTTCTGGATAAGTTTTTGCAACTGGTTCCATATTAGCTTTGTACTCTGCATCTTCAGACTTTAACTTACCAGCTTCATTTATATAATCAAAATTTACATTTGCAATTTTATGATCTTTTATTTCAAGTTCTACAAAAGGTTTCCAACCATGATCGTCAAATTTATCTGCTTCAACTTTGTAAGTACCATCTTCATAAAGAGGTACTATTGCCGCTGTAGTATCCCCAGTTTTTGCCTTTTCTATTGCAGCTGCTGCAAGTTCATTAAAGTTTCTAGATGAATGAGTAGCACCAGTTACAACGTCAACTTTTGCTGCATCTTGAACCTCAACTAAGTTAGCTCCTAATTTATCAAACCCTTCTCTTGGTGTATATCCATTAGCTGCTTTAAATCCGTCTATATATCCTTGAACTTCCGTTCTCATCTCTTTTTTCTCATTTGTGTAGTCGTAGTATGCTTCTGTTATTTTGCCATCTTTAACAGTAATATCAACAAATGCAGTCCAGTTTCTAACATCTTTTCTATCATATTCTGCATGATAAGAACCATCTTTTAATCCAGTTGATGGTGCAGCTGTATCTTCTTTAGGTGGTGTACATCCGCTAAGTAGTGTTACAGTCATTAAACTTGTTAACCCTAGGCCTAAAATTCTCTTTTTCATATTTATCCCCCTTAAAATTATAATACTATCATTACCCTTACATTATATGGAGTAAGTATGTAATATGTTAACAAAAATGTTATAAAAATAACGATTTGTTGACACTATAAGTATATTAATCTAAGTACATGATTATGAAAGATTTTATCTATTATTCCACTCACATTTCATATACAATCTGTTATCCTTTAAATTTGCACAAAGTTTGCCATTCATCTTGTTCATTAAGCTTTTTGCAATAGATAATCCTAGCCCGGTACCATTACCTAAACGGGTTTGATCTGCTGTATAAAATCTATCAAAGAAAAGGTCTACATCTCTTTTTGTTAAGTATTTTGCATCATTACTTATCGTTAAAACAACAACAGAATCTAACTTTTCAAGTTTTATAGATATATTTCCATCAGAATATTTTATTGCATTAGTAACTAAATTTTCTATAACTCTTTTTAATGCTGATTCATTAGCAATAATATTTATATTTTCTTTTGGTATTTCAATAGATGGTACTATTTGTTTTTCATTGAATCTATCGTATAAGTTTATTAATATTTCCTCAACAAGAACATTCATTTTTAAGCTTTCAAGTTTTAAATCATGATCTACTGACTCAATAACAGAAAGCTCAAAAAAGTCATTTAGTAATGTCTGTAACCTCTTTGTCCTATTCTTAGCAATTTTTAGATATTCATTTTTATCTTCTTCAGTTATATCTTTATCTTCCATTAACTGAATATATCCTAAAATTGACGTAAGTGGAGTTCTCAAGTCATGAGACATATTAGCTACAGCCTGCTTTAGTTCATTTTCAACAGATTGCTTTTCAATTATTGATTTAGCATGTAAATCTATTAAATTATTAACTTCACTTGCAAGCTCTCCAATATCTTTATTTATAAGTGTTACATCGATTTTTTTATTAGTTTTTTTATTGTTATAATCTTTTAGTTGGTTAGTAATATTTTTTAATTCTTTTTGTGTAAATAAAAATTTAATGAGAAAAATCATAGCCAATAAAAAACATATAAGTGTTATATAAATTATTTTTCTCACCTACTTTCATATTTATTTTATTTCTTTTCTTTTAAAAATCCTAATTCCAAAGTAAGTTATGATACATGTGGTTATTATAGAAACAAATATATTTTTTATAATTTCATTGGTTGTAAGAACAGGATTAAAAGCTTGATAAATTTGATAGAATATAGAATTTTCATAAGTAACTCTAGTTATTTCATTCATAGGTGCAAATAGCTTCTCAATTACAAATAATATAATTGTCATAACAGTAGTAATAATAATAGTCTTTCCACTTTCCCTAGTTAAAGAAGATATAAACATTATAATTGCTGAGTATGCTATTATTATAATAGTATATAAACTAAATGATTTTATTAAATACATAACTGTTGAAGAATTATAAATCACAGTATGTCCAAGTAAAATTGTTTCAAGTATAGCAGTAATCACCGGCAATATAACTGAGATGACAATCACACCTAGTGAAAAAACAATTAGCTTTGATAAATATATATGACTTCTTTTGTTTCCACTTAATACCTGGTTTTTTATAGTGCCATTAGTATAATCAGAGTTAATAAAAAATCCAGCAAGAGTACTAATACTCAAGTTAAAAACTATAGGAGTTTTCATCGTTTCTAAAGCATTAAATTCTTTTAATCCTATGTCATTAAAACCTGTGCTCATATTCCACCAATCTATTATAACTAAATAATTAATAAGTGCATAAAGTGTAGTTACTACTCCTATTAAAACCCAAAATGTGTGATTTCTTTTTAACTTAAATAGTTCAGCTTTAATTAAATTAATCATTATATTCACCTCCCACAAGTTTTGTAAAATAACTTTCTAGGTTTTCACCTGTTTGTGAAAAGTGTTCAATAATAAGACCTTCTTTGGTAAGTGATGATGATACTCTACGTATATCATTAAGATTACTATATAGCTTTATTGTTCCATCTGGCATAACTTCAAAATTTGAAGTATTAAGTGCAGATTCAATAACAGTAGCACCTTTACTTGGATTGTCTACTTTTATTTTAATATATTGTCTGCATTTTTCATTTAGCTCATTTGCTGTAATTTGTTCTATTAATTTTCCCTTGTGGATAATACCATAACTTGTAGCAATATGATGAAGTTCACTTAATATATGGCTTGATACTAAAACTGTCATCCCATTTTCTTTATTAAGCTTCTTTATAAGTTCTCTAAGCTCAACAATTCCCATAGGATCTAATCCATTTATAGGTTCGTCTAAAATTAAAAACTCAGGATCGCTTAATAGTGCAATTGCAATACCAAGTCTTTGCTTCATACCTAGTGAAAAGTTCATGGCATTTTTACTTCCAGTATCCTTTAGCCCAACAAGTTCTAGTACTTTATTGATACATCTTTTATCTGGAATACCCTTTTGTAGTCTGTGTACCTCTAAATTCTCATAAGCTGACATATTAGGAAACAATGCTGGATTTTCAACAACTGCCCCTATTCTCTTTAGGGAGTTAACTATACCTTGTTGCCTACTTTGCCCAAACAGCTCCACTGTTCCTTTAGTAGGAAATGCAAGACCAGTAGCAATTCTAAGTAGAGTTGTTTTTCCAGCACCATTTTGTCCAATAAGTCCGTAAATTTCCCCTTTTTTAATAGAGACATTTACATTGTCTAATGCAAAACCATCTTTATATTTCTTACAAAGATTATTAGTTTTTATTATATATTCATTCATATTACTAACCCTCCAAAAAATTTGCAATGTTCATTTTAATTCTTTAGTCTATAGCCCATCCCCCATATTGTTTCTATATACTCTTCATCTGGATTTACTTTTGATAATTTGTTTCTTAAATTACTCATATGAACATTAATTGTATTATCATCACCTAAAAATTCAGCATTCCAAACAGCTTCAAATAAGTTTGCCTTAGTAAAAATTTTCTTTGGGGATTGCATTAAAAGTAACAAAATTGCATATTCACGAGCAGTTAATGTAATTTCTACTTTTTTAACTGTAACAATCTTTGAATCTAAATCAAGAGATATATCCTTATGATTTAATACACTTTTTTGTTCATTATTTTTTAAGTGATTATACCTTCTTAAAAGAGAATCAATTCTTGCTGAAACTTCTTCTATATCAAATGGCTTTGTAATATAATCATCAGCACCTGTACGTAATGTACTTACTTTAGTATGTTGTTCTCCCTTTGCAGAAATAATAATAACTGGAACTAAACTTTTTTCCCTTATTTTTGAAAGAACATCTTCTCCTTTCATCCCAGGAAGCATTAAATCAAGTAACACCATATCCCACTCATTATTATTAATGTAAAGCATTGCCTCCGTACCAGAAAAAGCAGGTTGTGGATTATACCCGCTTTTTTTTATAACATTACATAACAATTGATTTATGTCACTATCATCTTCTACAACTAAAATATTTATATCTTTATTCATAAAATCACCCTTATTTAAAATTATTTTGCTAGTTTAACAATACTAATAAATTTATCTTCTATTTTATTACTATTTTTCACTATTAAAACTATTAATAATGATATTATACCCCATCCCCACCAAGGTATTATTATATTTGAAGATCCTAGTGCAGATGCAGCTAGTATTTCCCAAGGTCTTGCCAATAACATTATTACAAAATATCTACTTAAGCTCATTTTGCTAAGGCCAACTAAAAACCCAATTATATCATCTGGTAAAAATGGAAGGAAAAACATTAATATAACTAACATCTCTCCCTTTTTTGATGAAATAAGCTCTTCGTACTTAATTGATACTTTATCACTTACAAATTTATCTGTAAAAGATTTTCCAAATTTTCTCGCAAGCATAAATACTACTAAAGAACCACTTATTATTGCAAGTGTACTAATAAAAAACGATCCCCACATACCAAATATCATTCCCCCAGCTACTGCACTTATGTTACTAGGTATTGGTGCAATAATAACAGACATAAATTGTATTATGAAAAATATAATATAGGCCTTTTGTCCATGTCCTTCTATATAACTTTTAAAGCTTTCAACAGATGTCATATGATTTAAAATACCACTATTTTTAGCATAAAATAATAACCCAACTAATCCCGCAATTACTATTAATAATAAGAAGTAGAATTTTAATTTATCTTTATGTTTATTCATAGGCAGCACTCAACCTCCTTATCGTTAATTCTTTTGTATTGTAATTGTTTTGTTTTTCTATATTTTTAAGATTTCCTTCAAGTATTGTCTTACCTTCTATATTCATTAAGTTTTGTGGTCTAACTAAGTTTCTAGACATTTTAAGATCTAAAATATTGCTTTCTCTTAAAATATGATATACAAACTCAGAACATAAAAATCTATTTTCATAACATGCTTCTTTGTTAAGTATCCCGTCTATAAGCCCCCTGTAATTGTATTTATATTTATGGCTATTATTAATAAACTCATTTAACAAGTCTTTGGCATTTTCATATTGTTCTTTAGTTACCTCTATTTCTATTATTTTGCCAGGTAAATTCTTATGAGATTTATATACCCCTTTGTTAAGTTCTTCCTTTCTAAATACTCCAATAAAAGGATTGTGAGTATATTTTCTACCAAAGCCATACATTGAGTTAAGCTCTTTATCAAGTGAAATAGCTGCATGTGTATATTCATCATTTTTTATTAAACTTATAAGTCTTGATATTACTGTAGTTGTTCTCGTAAGAACTATATATAAATAATATTTTTCCATTATGAAGTTCCCCCTCATTTATTTGATACACTCATTATGCACTATAGAGTTTAAGAACTTATTAAAAACTTCTTAAGAAAACCTTAAGTTTTAACTAATCCCTGCCCCTTGACATTATCTGCAAGAAGGTTTATCATATCTTTTAAATAAAAATTAATTTACAGAATAAACTAAAGATTGATACGAAAGAAGGGGTATTTATGGAAAATAAGGTACCTACTCGCTCAGAAGCCTTCGAACTTCTAAACGAGTATACTAAAACTGAAAGTCTTATAAGCCATGCTTTGGCTGTAGAAGCTGTAATGCTTCATTTTGCAGAATTATTAGATGAACCTGATAAAGAAAAATGGGGTGTTATCGGTTTAATACACGATATAGATTATGAAATGTACCCAGATGAGCATTGCGTAAAAGCAAGAGATATATTATCTGAAAATAATTATCCGGAAGAATACATACATGGAGTTGTAAGTCACGGATGGGGACTAGTTGTTGACGTTGAGCCTACTCATAAAATGGAAAAAGTTCTATATACAATAGATGAATTAACTGGCCTTATTACAGCAACTGCACTTCTTCGTCCAAGTAAAAGTGTCTTAGATTTAACACCAAAGTCAGTTAAAAAGAAATGGGGCCAAAAAAGCTTTGCTGCAGGGGTAAACCGCGAAGTTATTGAAAAAGGCGCAGATCTTTTGGGTATGGAGTTAAGTACTGTAATTGCTGAAACTATTAAGGGAATGCAAAATGTTGCTGATTCTATAGGATTAAAAGGAGAAGTAGCTTTATAGGTTTTAAAGAAGAATTCATTATAGGATTCTTCTTTTTTGTTGGTATATTTATAAATCAAATTACTATATACTAATATTGGTAAAAAATATTAATGGGGTGATAAAAATGAAAGTACTACTTGTTAATGGAAGTCCAAAACCTAATGGATGTACATATACTGCTTTATGTGAAGTAGCTAAGGAATTAGAAAAAGAAAATATTGAAACAGAAATTTTCCATGTTGGAAAAGATCCTATACGTGGATGTGCAGCTTGTGGCCATTGTTATACTAGTAACTCTGGTAAATGTGTATTTGACAATGATACTGTAAATACTTTTTTAGAAAAAGCTAAAGAAGCTGATGGTTTTATATTTGGTTCTCCTGTACATTATGCAGGTGCATCTGGTCAAATAACATCATTTTTAGATAGATGTTTTTATTCTAGCAGCGTTTTTCAATATAAGCCTGGTGCTGCAATTGTAAGTTGCAGACGTGGTGGTTCAAGTGCTGCCTTTGATCAATTAAATAAATACTTTACTATTTCAAATATGCCTATTGTATCTTCTCAATATTGGAATATGGTTCATGGGAATACTCCTGAAGAAGTAAAACAAGATCTAGAAGGAATGCAGACAATGAGAACATTAGGTAAGAATATGGCTTGGCTTTTAAAGTCCATCCATACAGGAAAAGAGTCAGGAATCAAATTACCAGAAAAAGAACAAAGAGCTGTTACTAACTTTATACGTTAATAAAATTAGAGCCAATAAAATTATTGGCTCTAATTTTATCTTATATTAGTAGTTTATTACAAAGATTTGTTAGACTTTCTTCAAATCTAATATCGTCTTCTTTTTGTCTCTTTCTAGGGCCTTTAAGTCTTCCCCCTGAGTTTCTAACCTTTTTAGATATATGTCTAGTATAAAGCAACTGATCTATATTTTCAGAAGTATAAACAAGCCCACTTTGATTAATTGGACAACCTTGTTTAGAAAGTACCATAGCTGCAAGTCCATAGTCTTGAGTTACTACAATATCTCCTTTGTTTACTTTGTTTACAAGGGCAAAATCAACTGCATCATTGCCTTTGGATATCGTTATAGTCTCTACCCCTTCTTTATTAAAAGCATGCGATGTATCGCATATAATTATAACTTCTATATTAAACTTCTTTGCAATTTTTATTGTTATATCAACTACTGGACATCCATCTGCATCAATAAGTATTTTCATAATTTTCCCCAACCTTTATTATTTTAATTAATATAATGCCTAATACACATATTATATCCTATTTATAAAAATATTCAAAAAAAATCCAAGCAATTATGCTTGGACTAAGCTAGTGGAACGATCCTAATATTTGTTCTAGGGCCCACTGCAACTCCATAGGCTGTTACCAACCTAGGTTCAGTTGTTAATACTAGTACGAAATATCCTTTAGCTGTTATAAAGTTAGCTTGATCAGGTCTTACCGGTTGCAAAGTAAATAATTCATTAGTACCTATAGAAGTTGCTGTAGCATCTACTCTATTTCCACCACCATCTATAGCACTTAAGTAATACCCATTAGATGTTTGTATAGCAACCTTTTCTCTATTTGCTCCTTGTGGTATTAATGAAAAAATTTCATTTCTTCCTATTTTAATTGCATTAGCAACTACAAGTCCTCCTCCACCATTTACAGCTGATATATAAAACCCATCTTGTGTCCTCAAGGATACTCTTTGAGTTCTACCTTCTTTTAATTCACGTATTATCTGGAATATAGGAATACTAAATTGCTCTTCTAATACAGGAGGTAATGGTACTTCATTTGGTTGCTGTTGCTGTTGTCTATTATTCATACGGATTCCCCTTTTCAAAATAAATATTTATATAGTATATGAATAATAAAGATAAGTTGTAACAAAACATGGCAAAGTTCTATTACACAATTATTAATCAAAAAAGCCCAAGCAATTACTACTTGAGCCTTACTAATCAATATTACAAACCCTATTACGTCCACTGTGCTTTGCCTTATAAAGAGCCATATCTGCCTTTTCTTTTATATCGTCTAAATTAGATGTTGTATCAGGGTAAATTGCAACTCCAATTGATACTGTAATATTTATAAATTTATCATCCCCTATAGGGAATTCATGTTTTTGAACAGCATTATTAATTCCCCATGCTATCTCAAAAGTTTGATCCTTTGGACAATCAAAGAGTAAAACACAAAACTCTTCCCCACCTATTCTGCCTACAACATCAACTACTCTAGTATTCTTTTTAAGTATATGTGCTAGTTCTTTAAGGACTATATCGCCTATTGCATGACCATAGGTGTCGTTTACTTTTTTAAAATGGTCAATATCTATCATAAGACAAGATAATTTTTCCTTATTTTCAAATATTTTTTCAAAAGCTAAGTTAAGTATTTTATCAAATTGTCTTGTATTATAAAGTCCTGTAAGAAAATCCTTTGTAGATTCTTTTTTATATCTTCTATATAATTCATTTGAGTTTTTAACATATTCTAATAAATAATACTCTAGTATGCCTGCAAATATTATTACTAAAGAAAACTCAAAAATTATTATTTGAAAATTTTCTACACCTCTTAAAAGATAAATAAGTGATGATGCTAATATAGTCACTGATATTAAAACCTTTAAAAACCACTTTTTCCATTCTATTTTAATTTTTTTATCAACTAGATAAAAAAATATTATATACAATAATATTTGAATAACCGCAATAATAGAAGATATACTTATACCAAAGTATGCTGTACGATATATTCCTATAATAATTCCTGAAACTATTGTAGGAATAATACCTCCTATATAAGAAACCATCATTATTGCAAAAACACGTAAATCTAACAATGCCGTGGTTTCCTTAACTTCAATTGTATATATCATAAAAAAGATACCCATAATTCCACCGCTTATACCTAGCAATGTCTTTCCATATATACTATTCATACTATCTTTAGATACATCTTTTAATATATGAGCAGCAATAAAGGTAAAGGACACAAGTAACAATATATTTATAAACAGATCATTTATCACACTTTCACCTCATTAACTATTGCTTATAGCTACATTATTTTATCATAAAATAATAAGGAAGTCTCTATTATTTATATTTAAAAAGTCTACCATTAATTGATAGACCTAAACTTGTGGTATTATTGTGAATGTAGTTCTAGGACCTATTGTCATTCCATAGGATGTCAAATAATGTGGCACATCTGTTAACACTAAGAAGAAAAATGCAGTTGCTGTAACAATATTTAATTTATCAGGAGTTACCGGTATATAATAAAACTGTTCAGTGGAACCTATGGTAGTAGAGCTAGAACCTACAAAGCCTCCCCCTGCACAATTTACATAATTCCTATTAGCTGTTTGTATAGCTATTTTGTCTCTATTTATTCCTTGAGGTATTAACAAGAAAATCTCATTTGGACCTATTTCTGTTGAATTTGCAGATAAAAATCCTCCGCCCCCTCCTATAGCAGATAAATAAAGCCCATCAGCAGACATTATTGCTACCCTTTGAGGTTTCCCAGCTTTTAATTCTTGCATTAGTTTAGATATTGGAAGATTAAGCTGTTCCTGTAATATAGGAGGTAAGGAAAATCCATTTTGTTGTTGTCTATTATATATATACATATACATACCCCTTTTCAATATTAGTCTTAATATAGTATATGAATATTTAATGTTATTTGTAACAAAAAAGCCTGAGTATTAATACTCAGGCCAACTTATATTTCTACTTATATCTTTATAAAAATTAGTTAATGTAAGACTATAATATGGAATAATCCATATTAATCCTATGCCTAAAGTTATAATACCAATTATTATCCATCCTATAAAACTAAGGCATAACATAAAGTATCTAAATTTATTACCTTTCATTATCCTAGCACTTTCCTTCATAGCTTCTATTGAAGATATGTCTTCATTATCTGCTATTACATAATATACCTGTGAAAACATTAGAGCTAATATTATTCCAGGAATTATTAATAAAATAAAACCTACTGCAACTGCTATAGAAATCAATAAATAAGCTACAAATACTTTTCCAAACTTCGTAAACCCCCAAAACATATCGCTTATATTATTTTCCCCTTTAATAAAGTTTAATAGGAAATAGGCTAGACCTAATTCAAAAGGAGCAGCAACTAAAAAAGTCACTATATTATATATTAATTCTCCATTACTGTAATAATTAGGATCATTATTAAACTCGAAAATAAAAGAAGGGATTAATACTATAGCAAAATATATTAAATGAAATAATATAATTTCCCCCCATCTTCCTTTTAATTGTGTTTTGGCAAGTGACTTTAATTCACCATTTCTCATAATTAACACCTCATTTATATTATAGTATAAGATTATACCTTATACTTATATATACTATTTGTGCTCATTAATTGATACTCAAAATAAATTATAAATTTTTTAATTAATTTTTATAATTTGATTTCAGTCACAGAACTAAATCCTCATTCCTCCTATAATAAGATTATCAAATAAAACAAACGGGAGGAAACAAAAATGAAAAATATATTAGTTAATGAAAATACTTACTGGGTAGGATATGTAGATGATAGAAAGGTACCTTTCCACAGATTAATACTTGAAAAAGGTACAACATACAACAGCTACTTATTAAAAACAGAAATGCCAACAGTTATAGATACAGTAGATATAAGCTTTGGAAAAGATTTTATTGAAACACTACAAAATCATATAGATCCATCAGAGATAAAATATATAGTTATAAACCACGTTGAACCAGATCATTCAGGTGCACTTCCAGTACTTGCAAACAAAGCAAAGGATGCTGTTATTGTAACAACAGAGCTTGGAGCACATGAACTAAAAGAAATGTACAAATTACACAACAGAGAGTTCTTAATAGTAAAAGATGGAGATACACTAGATATAGGTGGAAAAACACTTAAATTCATTGAAACTCCATATCTTCACACAGAAGAAACAATGATAACATATGCAGTTGAAGACAAAACATTATTCCCATGTGATATATTTAGTACACACGTTGCAACAACTGAGTTATTTAACGACTTAGCTAAAGAAGATATAACTGAAGACTTTGAAGTATATTACAAACTTATAATGCATCCTCATAGACCATATGTACAAGATATGATAAACAAAATAAAAGACCTTGATATACAAACTATAGCACCATCACATGGTTATATATTAAGAGATAACGCTAAGAAGTTCATAGAAAGTTACGATGAAATGAGTAAGCCAAATAATTCAAGCAAAAAAGCTGCTGTATTATATTCAACAATGACAGGTAATACTAGAAAATTAGCAAACAACTTAGCTGATTCACTAAGCGAAAGAGCAATAGAAACAGTAGTTATGAATATAAAATCTGATGAAGATGTATTAAAAGCATTAGAAGTTATAAAAGAAAGTGATGCAGTATTTATGGGAAGTTCAACTAGATATGCAGACATGGTTGGAAAACTAGAAGATGTATTAAAAGAGCTAAATAATATGGATTTAAGTGAAAAATTAGGTATAGCATTTGGTTCTTACGGTTGGAGTGGTGAAGCTATAGAGGTAATACATGACTATATGAAAGATTCAAGTATAAAAGCTGTAGATAGTTCATTTATAATAAAATCAACAGGTATGAACGATGTTAAATTCCCTGTAAGAGTTAAGTTTAGCCCAGGTGAAAAAGAATCAAAAGAAATAGAACGTGCAGCAGATACTATAGCTGATATATTGGTAGGATAGTAAAAAAGTAGGCAGAGTTAATTTACTGCCTACTTTTTTGTGTTGCTATATGGACATGATTCACAGTCTCCCCAACATTCTTCTAATTGCTTTATAGATTCTTTAAGAGATACCTTACTGCTGTTATGGCATCTAACAATAGGTATGTTTTTTCTTTTTGCTTCCGAAACTGCAGTCATAGTCATTTTGTGTGATGCAGTAGATGTAAATACAACTATTCCATCTGTACTTCCTATAACCTTATTAAGTTTGGGCGGCATTTTTGGATATATCTTGGCTTTATATCCTAGTGTTTTTGCTATAGATTTATAATCATTCACCATTCCCTCATGGCCCCCTATAATAACGATCCCCATAAAACTTCCTCCCCACTATGTAAATATTATTGATAATCATTTTCAATAATATTATAATACATTATTGTCATTATTTAGTCAATAAAAACTATGTTAATATTATAGAGTTTATCTATATTTCATATCAAAATTTGTTGATTTTATTATACTAAATATTTTAATTTTATTAACCCTATATGTTATAAGTTCATATAATATAATAGGACTGACCAGTCCATTAATAATTTAGATAGTCCGTCTATAACATTCAATATAATAATAACAGCAATATGCATTTAAAAGGGCGTGATACTATTAATAGTCGTCAATTAATCCATGAATTATTAGCTCCATGTATAGATAATCAGGCTTCAGTAGTTAGGTTATTTAATGCGGTTCCAGACTCACCTTTACTAGATGTTCATTCAAATGATTCGCCAAGGATGAGATATGTAGAATACAAAGAGATTACTAATTATATTCCTACTAAACCAGGAGAGCGAAATGTAAAGATATACAGTTCAACAGATAAAAAGCTTTTATTAGAGCTTACAAGTTGTGAGATAGTTCCAGGTCAAGTAATAACTTGTGCAGTATTTGGAAGTTTAGATGATTTGAAATTTATACCAATAATAGATGATATTAATGAAACTGTAATGCCTGATCAGACAAAAGTTAGGTTTTATAATTTAGATAGCTCTACAATAGCATTAACTTTTGGATCAAATTCTAGTTCAATAACTACTGATCTAGCTTCTGGTGATGGTACTAAATACACTCAAATAAATCCAGGTGATTATAATTTGCAATGTAGTTTACTAAATATAAATACAAATTCAAAAAAAATTAAAATTAGCTTTAATCCAGGTAAAATATATACAGTTTATATTGTTGGAAGTGTTGATCCTAATTCTCCAAATTATTCTCAATTGAATATTCCACAAGTTGTTTTAGTAGTGGATGGAAACACTTTATTCAATCAATGTATTTGGTATTAAAAAAGGTGGTGATATTATTAATAGCCGTCAATTAAATCACGAATTGTTAAATCCATGTTTAGATAATCAAGCTTCTCTAGTTAGAATATTTAATGCTGTTCCAGATTCTCCTCCAATAAATATTTTTGTAGACGATGAACCTGGAACACAAGGTGTAGAATATAAACAAATTACTAATTATGTTCCAACTAGACCAGGAAAGCGTAATATAAAAATATATAGTCCTAAAGATAATAAGCTTTTATTAGAAATTACAGATTATGAGACCATTCCTGGTCAAATAATGACTTTGGTAACATTTGGTGGTTTAGATAATTTAAAATTTTTAAAGGTAATAGATGATATTAATGAAACTATAATGCCTGATCAAACAAAAGTTAGATTTTATAATTTAGATTCTTCTACTATAACATTTAGCCTTACTCCAGGTACAATATCTAGTGATTTAACTTCTGGTACCAGTACTAAATACACTAGAATAAATCCAGGTGATTATAATTTGCAAATTCGCTTACTAAAACAAAATTCAGCTCCCATAAATATAAAGATTAGATTTAATCCAGGTAGAATATATACAGTTTATATTGTTGCAAGTGTAAATCCCGATTCTCCAGGTTATGCTCACTTGAACATTCCTCAAGTTATGTTAGCAGCTGATGGAAATACCTTATTTAATAAATGTCCTTGGATTTAAAAAAGGTGGTGATATTATTAATCGTCAATTAATATATGAATTGTTAAATCCATGTTTGGATGATCAAGCATCCATGGCTAGAGTATTTAACGCTGCCCCTGGACTTTCATCACTAGATCTTTATGTAAATGATATTCCTAGAGTAATTAATATAGAATATAAAGAACTCACTAACTATATTCCAACTAGACCAGGGCTTAGAAGTACAAAATTATATCAATCACAAACTAATAACCTTTTATTAGAACTTTCAAACATTAATATTCCTCCTGGCCAAATAATAACTGCAGCAGTATTTGGTAGTTTGAAAAATCTTCAGTATACACCAATATTAGATGACATTAATGTAACTATAGCACCTGATAAAACAAAAATCAGATTTTACAATCTAGATGCATCTGATGTAACATTTTCTATTACTTCACCTTTAGGTTCAACATCTAGATCTTTAGTTTCTGGTAGCGGCACTGAATATTCTCAAGTAAATCCAGGTGAATATAAACTGCAAATTCGCTCTACTGCTACAATAAACATGACCCTTAATCTCAAGCCTGGTAGAATATATACAATGTATATTATTGGAAGTATAAGTCCTGATTCTACAAATTATGCTCAATCTAATATTCCTCAAGTTGTTTTAGCTGTCGATGGAAACACTTTATTTAATAAATGTATTTGGTAGTAAAAATGGTTGCCAAATTAGCAACCTCTTTTTACATAAAATCACCAAACTTTATTTAATAACTAGTTTAATTTGTATATTATATAAAGAATTATTTATTTCATTAACAGTATATACCTTATACTCATATAATTATAATATGAATAACTATTTAGTAAGGATGTGATATTATTAATCGTCAATTAATATATGAATTATCAGATCCATGTTTAGATGAGCAATCTTCACTGGTTAGGATATTTCAAGCTGTCCCAGGGCTACAACCAGTAGATGTTTATGTAGGTAATCTACCTAGAATGAAAAATATAGAATATAAAGAAATTACTAACTATATCCCTACTAGACCAGGTACAGAAGTTGTAAAAATATATTCATCCCAAGGTAATAATCTTTTGCTAGACGTTGAAACTTCTGTTATTCCAGGCCAGATAATGACTCAAGTAATATGGGGAAGTTCAAATAAATTACAGTTACTACCGATAATAGATGATATTAATCAAGATATAAGGCCTGATCAAACAAAGTTTAGATTTTATAACCTAGATGCTTCTAGTGCAACATTTACTCTTACTTCATCTAAAGGCTCCTCATCTACATCTTTAGCTTCTGGCACTGGCTCTAATTATAGTGAAATAAATTCAGGTGAATATAGATTACAAGTTCGCTCTACAAATACAATAAATGCCACACTTACTCTTAAGCCAGGTAGAATATATACAATATATATTCTTTCAAGTGTAAATCCTGATTCACCAGATTATGCTACAGCTAATATTCCTCAAGTTATATTAGTTGTCGATGGAAATACCTTGTTTGATAAATGTCTTTGGTATTGGTAATACAAAGATATTTGTAAATTATAAAGGTTGCTAATTAGCAGCCTATTTACATAATCTTAACATTTTAAGACTTTTCTTAACATAATCTTTACATTTAATATGATAAAATGTTGTTATAGGTCATACCAAGGGGGTTTTGTTATGAAAGCTAAGTTAAGATTGAAATATGTTGGAAGATTTAGAAATTCATATAATATTGAAGAAGAACAACCTGAAGAAACTAAAGTTGATGATAAAGAATATACAAAAGACAAAGAGGAAGACAAAAATTCATAGATTATATTATGTATAGGAAGTAATTTTTACTTCCTATTTTTTATTTAGATTTATTTATAGTAATTTACCACCGTTATTAATTCTATTAACAATATGTATTTCATAATCATATAATTATAATAGGACTAACTATTTTAATTAGGTGGTGATATTATTTATACACGACAAACGATATACGAATACTTACCTACTTGTTTAGATCAGTACGCTTCAATAGTTAGAGCATTTAATGCTGTACCAGGGTTGCCACCAATAGATTTTTATGCAAATAATATACCTAGAATTACAAATATAGAATATAAGGAACTTACTAATTATATTCCAACTGCCCCAGAAAAACGAAATGCGAAGATATACCAATCTAATAGTAATAATCTTTTACTTGAAATTGAAAATTTTGATTTAATTGGAGGTCAAATAGTTACTTTTGCCCTCTGGGGTGGTTCAAATAACTTGAAGCTACTTCCAATATTAGATGATATTAATGAAAATGTAAGGCCTTATGAAACTAAAATTAGATTTTATAATTTAGATGAATATCCAATAACATTTACTTTTGAACCATATACAGGTTCACCCTCTAGATCTTTATCTTCTGGTAGTGGTACCACTTATTCTCAAGTAAATCCAGGTAGTTATAGGCTGGAGATTTATTCATATAATCAAGCTATACCTGTAAAAACTGTAACACTTCCTCTTAACCCAGGTAGGATATACACAGTATATTTTATCCCTAGTGTAGACCCTAGCTCTCCACTTTATGCTCAAGCTAATATTCCTCAAGTTGTATTAGTTGTTGATGGAAATACATTCTTTAATAAATGTGTTTGGACGTAAAATTCGCTATGCTAATGTCGCCAACGACCTTGAAGAGCAGGTCTGTCGCTCAAATTTTATAGTAAAAAATTGAAGGAAGGTTGCCTACACTAAGCAACCTTTTTTATAAATTCCAAAATTGTTATAATATAATTTTTACTAATTTAAAGAAATTCTCGTGACTCATTTTATTTATATCGTCTTCACTATAACCTCTTTGTCTTAGTATATCTAATATATTTGAACTCTTTGATACATCTTCTAAGCCTAATGTTAATTCACTTTCTCCAAAAAAATCACTAAAATCAAATCCAAAGGCAATATGGTCTACCCCTACTAAATTGGCAATATAATCTATATGATCAACTAGATGGTTTATATCTTGTTTATTAGAATCATTATGAATAAAATGTCTATATGAGTTTATTCCTATTAACCCACCGCTTTGTGCAATAGCTTTTATTTGGTCATCTTTCAAATTTCTTGGAACATTACACAGTTCTCTTGCATTAGAGTGAGTAGCTACTATTGGCTTAGTAGCTACATCTACTATATCCCAAAATGTTTTGTCATTAGTATGTGATACATCTAGTATAATACCTAGGTTTTCTATTTTTCTAATAGCATCTTTACCATATTGAGTAAGACCTCTATTTATATCCCCACGTGCTCCAGTTGCTAATTCATTTTCTTCATTCCAAGTCAATGAGACTAACCTTACACCAAATTTATATAAATCATTTAAAAGGTCTATGTTTGTACCTATTGCACTTAATCCTTCCACACTTATCATTGCTGCTATCTTTTTTTGGTAAATGGCCTTTTCTATATCACTATAATTAGTTACAACTTTCATTATATCTTGAGTTTGATCAATTTCTAAATTAGCGTAATTAATCATATCCATTAAATCAGAATATAAACCTGTTGATTTTGATGTATTCAGCCACATAGCAAATACGCCACCCATTACACCACCTTGTTTTAATCTATCAATATGGTATCTTCTTATTATATCAGTTTCTCCTTGTTTTCTTTTATTAGTTACATCTGTCCATATATCAGCATGAATATCAAATATCATAATTTCACATCCTTTTAGTTTAGTTACTCTAATATAATTATACAGTACAATCTATTTTATTATTTCAAAAAAATTTATATGAAAATTAACTTTGCAAAAAAGACTAGGCTTTTTAACTAAAAACCTAGTCTACTATGTTATGAGTATATATCTGAAAATTCAATATGTATTCTCTCTACATTACCACTTCTCGTTGTTTCTTCTTCTTCTTTTATTTCTTCTTCAAATACAATAACCGGTAGTGTTATAATAAATTCACTTCCACGCCCAAACTCACTTTTGACGCTAATTTGTCCTTCATGGTGTTCAACCAAAGATTTTACAAGTGATAATCCTATTCCACTGCCTTCCTTATTTCTCTTAATAGTTTTATCTACTTGTCCAAATCTCTCAAATATTGCATTTAGCTTGTCTTCTGGTATACCTACCCCAGTATCTTTTACAGAGATTTCTATATTTTCGACCTTATCATATATATTTACACTTATTTTACCGTAAGGGTTTGTAAATTTTATAGCATTAGATAATAAGTTTAATATAACTCTTTCCATTTTATCTGGGTCTATAGCTATAATCTTTTCTTCTACTTCTGTGTCAAATACAAGATCTATTCCCTTTTGCATTGTATAATCTGTAATTGATAAAGTAATATCTTCTACTATACTTACAATGTTGTGGTTTTCTCTTTTTATATTATAAAATCCAGATTCCATTTTAGTTACGTCTATTATGTTATTAATAAGTCTAATTAATCTAAAACAGTTTTGGTTTATTGTAGATGTATGTTTATCTATACTTTCTTCTTTTAGATTGTTTTTTTTGCTTTGTGATTGTAGAAGCTGACTAGAGCCATAAATAACATTTAATGGAGTTTTTAGTTCATGTGACATATTGGCAAAAAACTCAGTTTTAAGTTTGTCATAATAAACTCTTTCATTATATTTTTCTTTTAGCTGTTGAGATTTCTTTTTCTCAGTTATATCTCTAGCTATTACTAGAATATACCCATCACCTATAACTTCAAAGGGCATAACAGATAGTTCTAAGTCTATTATTTCACCGTCATATCTTAAAATTCTATCTTCTATATGTGATATTGTTTCTTTATATTTTATGACTTTATTTATTTTATCAAGAACAACTTCTTCATATTCACAAACTGTTTTTGAGAATTTTTCCTTATGCTCTCCTATTATTTCTTTTTCACTTTTTGCATTTAAAATATTAACCATTGTTTTATTGGCATAAAAATACTTTTCATCTTTTAAAATACAGACGCCATCTGGCATAAGTTCTATTAGCTTTCTATATGTTCTCTCATTTTGTCTTAATTGTTTTTCTGTATGTTTACGTTTTGAAATATCTTTGAATATAGTCAAAATTCTTTTGTTACCTTTTTCATAAATATTAGTTGAAGTTGTTTCTATATATTTAGTTATACCCTTGTCATCTATTATAACACTTTCATTGTTAGAAGCTATTTTACCATCTCCTAATAGATTTTCTCTTCTATTAATAATTTGTTGTTTATACTTTGGATGAGTAAACTCTTCTGGACTTCTTCCTATTAAATCATTTTTATTTTCTATATTTAAAATTCTAAGAGCTTGTTCATTTGCATACAATATCTTTTCATCATCTTGAATCAATATTCCATTTGGAGTATTTTCAACTAATTTTGTATATTTTTCATTGCTTTCTTTTAACTCCTCTACTTTATTATTTAACTTGTTATTTGCTAAGTTCAATGAAGTATAAGGGTTTTTTAAGTTAGTTTGAACAATAGCTTTATATATTAAATAATAAGATAAAAAGTTTAAAATATGGCCTATCATGTTTGACTGTCCATATACACTTGCATATGTAGTAAACATAG
>NZ_JCANUR010000026.1:0-23028 GCF_059569055.1 Sporacetigenium mesophilum DSM 16796
ATAAATGGTGTGTTAATTGACCTACTGTTTAATTTTCAAAGTTCATTATTTTGTCCATGTCTTTCGGACAAATAATAATATATCATGTTATAATTTAATCGTCAATACCTTTTTTAACTTTTTTCAAAAATTAAAAAGCCTGTGATTGTCACAAGCTTCTCAATTACTGTTCATTTTGCTGAACTGATCCGATATATTTTTGCATTCCTGCATATATAGACCATGCTATTTTTTCTTGATAATTAGAATCCTTTAATAACTGTGTTTCTTTTTCATTTGATAAAAAACCACATTCTATTAATATAGATGGGATTTTGTTTTCTTTTAATAAGTATATATCATTTCTAGGTTTAACTTCTCTCATATTAGATTTATCTGCCACTCTTTTTAATTCCTTTTGAACAAATGTAGCTAGTAATTTGCTTTTTTCGTCCTTATATGGATAAAAAGTTTGCGCTCCAGAATACTTTGTTTGTTCAAATGCATTTAGATGTACAGATACAAATAAGTCAGCATTAGATTCATCTATTATCTTTTTTCTGTTTTTTAAGTTTTCATTATATTTTTGTCTTATAGTTTTTCCTGGAGAATCTTCATATAAACTCACATCATCTTCTCTAGTAAGTATCACTAAAGCCCCACTTGATTCTAATAATTCCCTTAGCTTTAATGCTATTTGCAAATTAATATCTTTCTCTAAAGTGGTTTTGTCATTACTCAAGGCCCCTGGGTCAATTCCTCCATGTCCAGCATCCAATACTATAACTTTATTTGTTATAGGCATAAATGCAGCCGGCTCAGACATGTTCTTTCTTACTTCCATAATAGCGAATGTCATTAATGTAATTGCTATACTTAAAGTAACTATGTATTTTATATATCTCATAATATCACCCTGTACATTTATATGAAAAAAGGCTTTGGAGTATTCCAAAGCCTTTTGAACAAAGTGATAAATATAATTATCTTTTTGAGAATTGTGGAGCTCTTCTTGCAGCTTTCAATCCGTATTTCTTTCTTTCTTTCATTCTTGCATCTCTTGTTAAGAATCCAGCTTTCTTTAATGGTCCTCTTAACTCAGCATCAACTTTTAGTAAAGCTCTAGCTATACCATGTCTTATAGCTCCTGCTTGTCCTGTGAATCCGCCACCTTCTACTTTTACTATTACATCATATTTATTTTCGTTTTCAGTTAATACTAATGGTTGTTTAACATCTCTTATTAATGTGTCATAGTTAAAGAAGTTATCTATAGTTCTTCCATTTATAGTTATGTTTCCTTCTCCAGCTACTAATCTTACTCTAGCTATAGAGTGTTTTCTTCTTCCAGTTCCATAATATTGCACATTAGCCATGACTAACTCCTCCTTTCACCCGAATTCTATTATTTAAAGTTTATAACTTCTGGATTTTGAGCTTCATGTGAATGATTCATTCCAGCGAATACTCTTAATCTAGTCATCATTCTTTTTCTTAATTTGTTCTTTGGTAGCATACCGCTAACAGCATGACTTACAACTTCTTCTGGCTTTTCTGCCATCATTCTTCTGTAAGATATTTCTTTTAATCCACCTACATAACCAGTGTGGTATCTGTATTGTTTTTGATCTAATTTCTTTCCAGTTAATACAACTTTTTCAGCGTTTACTACAACAACGAAATCTCCACCATCAACGTGAGGAGTAAATGTTGGTTTATGCTTACCTCTTAATATAGTTGCTATTTCAGTAGATAAACGTCCTAATGTTTTTCCTTCAGCATCTATTAAGTACCATTTTCTTTGTACTTCACTTGTCTTAGCTACATAACTTTTCATTGGTGTCCCTCCTTATCCTATTTCCATTCAATATTTTACCGTTTATGTCAAGTCCGGGGCAAGTGGACTTATTAACACATTCTAGTATATTTTAATACAATGTGCCAGGTGTGTCAAGCTAATAATATACTTTTTTGAGAAATAATCCGTTAGCATGTGCCGTGTGTCCAGCTCTACTTCTTTCCTTTGATTCTATAATATCTTTTAAGCTTTCCTGTATTCTTCCTCTTCCAATATCTATTAATGTTCCTGCTATTATTCTAACCATATTATATAAAAATCCCTTTCCTTCTACCTCAAGTACTATAAAGTCACCTTCTTTTTTTAGCTCTATATCATATATATTTCTAATCGTTGTCTTTATAGATGAACCAGTACTCATGAATCCAATAAAATCATGTTCACCCATTAAATACCTGGATTCTTCTCTCATCTTTTCAAAATCTAGATCATATTTTACATGATAAGAGTATTTTCTATATAAGGGGTTTTTATACTTGTTATTGTAAATAACGTATCTATATCTCTTTTTAGTAGAACAATATCTAGAATGAAAATTCTCATCTACTTCCTTAGCATCTATTATTGATATATCTTCTGGTAAGGATGAATTAATAGCTCCTGGTATTTTTTCTACTGGTATTTTAGCTTTAGTTTTAAAGTTTGCTACTTGCCCTATAGCATGTACTCCTCTATCAGTTCTACCTGATGACACAAGTTCTGTATTCTCTTTTGTTATTTTATATATTGAATCTTCTATTATACTTTGTATTCCTGGCCTATCATTTTGCTTTTGCCACCCATAATATTCTGACCCATCATATTGTATTGTAAGCATTATATTTCTCATAATAAACTCCTCATTTAATTATAATCTTAAAAATCCCTATATTATTATTCCATATTTAGAATAATAATAAGGGATTTTTAGATATCTACTTTTTATAAATAAGATTTAATTATTAAATATATCTAGTTAAAATTATTATTACTAGGTATATAGCCATAAAAACATAAGCTACATAATCCCTTTTAGTCATTACTATTTGTTTCATTTTAGTTCTATTATGTCCACCTCTATAGCATCTAGCTTCCATAGCCATAGCTAACTCATCTGCTCTTCTAAAAGCACTTATAAATAATGGTACTAATAATGGCACTAAATTTTTAGCTCTATTTATTATATTCTTACTTTCAAAATCCGCACCTCTTGACATTTGTGCTTTCATTATCTTATCAGTTTCATCTAATAATGTCGGTATAAATCTTAAGGCAATTGTCATCATCATAGCTAATTCATGGGCTGGAACACCTATTTTTTTAAATGGATTTAATGTTTTTTCAATTCCATCAGTAAGATCTATAGGGGATGTAGTTAATGTTAAAAGAGATGTACCTATTATTAAAAATACAAGTCTCATAGACATAAATATCGCTTGATTTATACCTTGTTCAGTTACTTTAATAGGTCCAATTGACCATATAATATCTCCTGGTATAAAGAATATATTAATTACAAATGTAAATACAAGTATCCACTTTAAAGGCTTAAGACCTTTATACATATACTTAAAAGGAATTTTTGAGGGATATATAATTAATGCTAAAACAGCAGCTACTATTAGATATGGCCAAAATTTATTTATAATAAATAAAGAAGCCATAAATAAAAACGTTCCTATAAGCTTTACTCTAGCATCCAGTTTGTGTATCGCTGAATCTGTTGGATAATATTGTCCTATTGTTATGTCTTTTAACATTACTTCCTACTCCTTATCCCTTTTAGTATTTCTTCTTTGGCTTCTTGTATAGTTAATATATCTTCTCTTATATCAAATCCCTGTTCTCTTAACTTTATTGCAAGTTCTAATACTTGTGGAATATCTAATCCTATTTCTTTTAATCTATTTCCATGTTCTTTAAATACTTCTCTTGGCGCCCCCATAAATTCTATCTTCCCATTATTCATAACAATTATTTTCCTTGCTAATTTAGCCATATCATCCATACTGTGCGATGATAATATTATAGTCATTTTATTTTTATAATGTAAATTCTTAATTAATTCAAATATCTCATCTCTACCCTTTGGGTCAAGTCCTGCTGTGGGCTCATCTAATATTAAAACTTCTGGTTTCATGGCTATAACTCCAGCTATTGCTACTCTACGCTTTTGTCCACCTGATATCTCAAAGGGAGATTTATCTTTAAATGTATCGTAATCTAGTCCAACAGCATCCATAGATTCCTTTACTCTTTGTTCTATCTCTTTTTCATCTAGACCTAAATTAGAAGGCCCAAAGGCTATGTCCTTAGATATAGTTTCTTCGAATAGTTGATATTCTGGATATTGAAAAACGACCCCTACTCTTTTTCTTATATCTGTTAAATTTATATTTGATTTTGTTATATCAAATTCATTTATACTTATTTGACCAGAGTTAGGTTTTAGTATACCATTTAAATGTTGAATTAGTGTTGACTTACCTGAACCCGTATGTCCTATAAGTCCAATAAACTCTCCAGACCCTATTTCAAAACTTATATTGTCCAAAGCTCTGCTTTCAAAAGGTGTTCCTTTATTATATATATGAGTTAATTCTACTACTTTAATTGACATAATTTCATCACCATCTCATCTACTGTTAATATACTATCATCTATATCTATACCTTCGCTCTTTAGCTCTTTTGCTAACTCAGTCATATATGGAACATCTAATCCGATACTTTTTAGTTTTTCAACCTGACAAAATACTTCTCTTGGTGTTCCTTCTATTACTTTTTTGCCACTTTCCATAACTACAACTCTATCAGCATCTACAGCCTCTTCCATAAAGTGTGTTATATGAAGTACTGTTATATTCTCTTCTTTATTTAACTTTTTTATAGTTTTTAATACTTCTTTTCTTCCAGATGGATCTAACATTGCTGTAGCTTCATCAAATATTATACACTTAGGCTTCATAGCTATTATTCCAGCTATAGCTACTCTTTGCTTTTGTCCACCTGATAATAAATGAGGTTGTTTTTTCCTGAAATCATACATTCCAACAGCCTTTAAAGATTCTTCTACTCTCTTTTTTATTTCATCCGGCTCAATACCTAAATTTTCTGGACCAAATGCAACATCTTCTTCTACTATTGTTGCCACTATTTGGTTATCTGGATTTTGAAAAACCATCCCAGCATTTTGTCTTATTTCCCATAACATATCATCTTCTTTTGTATTAATATTAGAGATATAAATATCTCCTTGTGTAGGCTTTAATATTGCATTTAGGTTCTTAGATAATGTTGATTTACCTGAACCATTATGACCTATTATCGCAACAAATTCGCCTTCTTGTATATTTAAGCTCAGATTATCTATTGCTTTGAAAGAAGTTTCTTCGCTCATATACAAAAAAGAAATATTCTCAACTTTTATTATGTCAGTCATACTTATTGCTCCTTCGTATAAGTATTTTATATACCTTAACCTAAACTATATTATATAGAACTATACATTATTTTTAAAGGTTTTAAATCATAATAACATTTTAATTTTTACACCTACTAAAATTCACTTAATTTAAATACCCTTTAGTAGATACAAAAAAATAGGATTAAGCTTATGCGCCTAATCCTTTTTGTCTTATACTAATTCTATTAGAGCCATTTCAGCAGCGTCGCCTCTTCTTGGTCCTATTTTGATTATTCTAGTATATCCGCCATTTCTCTCTTGATACTTTGGAGCTATATCAGTGAATAAGCTATTTACTACAGTCTCGTCTAGAACATAAGACATAACTTGACGTCTAGCGTGAAGATCTCCTCTTTTACCAAGAGTTATCATCTTTTCAGCCATCCTACGAGTTTCCTTAGCTCTTGTTACTGTAGTTTCGATTCTTCCAGCTCTAAGTAAATCTGTAACTAAGTTTCTAAGCATTAAATTTCTATGAGCAGTTACACGTCCTAACTTACGGTAATTAGCCATGTCTATCCCTCCTTTACTTGCTACTCTTCGCTTGGTTGAAGTCCTAAACCTAATTCTTCTAACTTTTGAATTACTTCTTCTAGGGACTTCTTACCTAAATTTCTAACCTTCATCATATCTTCTTCAGACTTGTTAGCTAACTCTTCAACTGTATTTATTCCCGCTCTCTTTAAACAGTTGTAAGATCTAACTGATAAGTCTAATTCTTCGATAGTCATTTCAAGAACTTTTTCTTTTTGATCTTCTTCTTTTTCGACCATTATTTCAACACTACTTACATGCTCAGTTAAGTTGATAAATAAATTTAAATGTTCAACTAATATCTTAGCTGCAAGTGATATACCTTCTTGAGGATTTATACTTCCATTTGTCCAAACCTCAAGTATTAGCTTATCATAGTCTGTTCTTTGTCCTACTCTTGTGTTTTCAACACTGTAGCTCACCTTTTCAACAGGTGTATATATAGAATCTACAGGGATAACACCTATAGGCATGTCATCATTTTTATTATCTTCAGCAGAAACATATCCTCTTCCTTTATCAAGATATATTTCCATGTTCAGTTTAGAATCTTCATCTAAAGTAGCTATGTGTAAATCATGGCTTAATATTTCAACATCCGAAGGACATATTATATCAGCACCTGTAACTACACAAGGTCCTTTAGCTTCTATTTTTACAGTTCTACTTCCTTCTCCGTCTATGTCGGCAGAAAGCTCCTTTAAAGATAGTATCATCTCTGTAACATCTTCTTTTACCCCAGGAATTGTTGAAAATTCATGTAGAACTCCTTCTACTTTAATAGACTTTACAGCAACTCCAGGAAGTGAAGATAATAATATTCTTCTTAATGCATTTCCTACTGTTATTCCATAACCTCTTTCTAGAGGCTCTATAACGAATTTACCATATCTATGATCTTCGCTTATTTCTATAATATCTACTTTTGGTTTTTCTATTTCTATCATGGACAAAACCCTCCTTAAAAATTATTAATCCACTGAGGGCAAGCAAAACGCTACAAGAATAATAAAATATATATAATATTTATTACTTAGAGTAAAGCTCTACTATTAAGTGCTCAGCTATTTCTAAGTCTATATCTTCTCTTGTTGGATTGCCAACTACTTTAGCAGTCATGTTTTCTAAGCTGTTATCCATCCACTTAGGAGCAACTCTTGAACCACCTTCTACTAAAGCTTTAAATTTATCTGAAGATCTTGAACCTTCTTTAACAGCTATAACATCTCCTACATTTACAGTTAAAGATGGTATATCTACCTTATTTCCATTTAAAGTGAAGTGACCATGTCTTACTAATTGTCTACCTTCTTTTCTTGAAGAAGCTAATCCCATTCTATAAACAACATTGTCTAATCTTCTCTCTAATAAAGTTAATAAGTTTTCCCCTGTTATTCCAGGCATATTTTCAGCACGCTCGTATAAGTTAGCGAATTGAGTTTCTAAAACTCCATATATTCTCTTAACTTTTTGTTTTTCTCTTAATTGTAGTCCATAGTTAGAAACTTTTTTTCTACCTTGTCCATGTTGACCAGGAGCATAATTTCTTCTAGCTATACCACATTTATCTGTATAACATCTATCACCTTTAAGGAATAATTTCATTCCTTCTCTACGGCATTGTCTACATGACGGGCCTATATATCTTGCCATTATTTTGCACCTCCTGTATTGTTATATTCTTATTACACTCTTCTTCTCTTTGGTGGTCTACAACCATTATGAGGAATTGGAGTAACGTCTTTTATCATAGTAACTTCTAAACCAGCAGCTTGAAGTGCTCTTATAGCAGCTTCTCTTCCTGATCCTGGTCCTTTAACAAATACTTCTACAGTTTTTAGTCCGTGTTCCATAGCAGCTTTAGCAGCTGTTTCTCCAGCTAGTTGAGCAGCAAATGGAGTAGATTTTCTTGAACCTTTAAATCCCATTTGCCCAGAACTTGCCCAAGATATTGTGTTTCCATGAACATCTGTTAGAGTTATTAATGTATTGTTAAAAGTTGATTGTATATGAGCGTGTCCACGTTCTATATTTTTACGTTCTTTTCTTCTAACACGCGTAACCTTCTTTTTTGGTTTTGCCATTATTCTTCCCTCCTTATCTAGCTATTATTATTTTTTCTTTTTACGAGATACTGTTTTTCTAGGACCTTTTCTAGTTCTAGCATTAGTCTTAGTTCTTTGACCTCTTAAAGGAAGACCTTTAGCATGTCTTAAACCTCTGTAACATTTTATATCTCTTAATCTCTTTATGTTTAAAGCGATTTCTCTTCTTAAATCACCTTCAACTATATGATCAGTATCTATTACTTTTCTTAATTCATTAACTTCTTCTTCACTTAAATCCTTTATTCTAACGTTAGGATTTATGTTAGCTTTAGCTAATATATCGTTAGCAGTTGGTCTACCTATACCATATATATAAGTTAAGGCGATTTCTGCTCTCTTCTCTCTAGGTAAATCTACCCCAGCTATTCTTGCCATTAATTACACCTCCTACAACTTAACTTTGCTTATTTCATTATATTAATCGATGCATAAAAATAAAATCCGTAGCCAGTTTATCTCAAGATCGTAAAGCTCTTGTTAATTATCACAATTAATTATTATACTACAAAATACAACAAAATACTAGCAATAATTTATTAACCTTGCTTTTGCTTATGCTTTGGATTTTCGCATATAACCATTACTTTGCCTTTTCTTTTTATTATCTTGCATTTTTCACATATTGGTTTTACTGATGGTCTTACTTTCATTGTTAATCCCTCCTTAGACTAATCTTACATAGTCTACTTCTTACGCCAAGTAATTCTTCCTCTAGTAAGATCGTATGGTGAAAGTTCAACATTAACTTTATCACCTTCAAGAATTCTTATAAAGTTCATTCTTAATTTACCAGATATATGACATAGCACTTCATGTCCATTTTCTAACTTTACTTTAAACATAGCATTAGGTAAAGCTTCAGAAACAGTACCTTCTAGTTCTATAACATCTTTTTTGGCCATTAACTAACCAAACCTCCATTCAATTAACTTATGCCATAAGGTTTAGCTTCTTAAGTTCAGCTCTTAAAAAAGCGTCGTTTATAGATTCGTTAGCTTCTATCTTGTTTTTAACAGCTTTGCTTATAGCATTGCTTTTTTTCAAGTGCTTCACTTTCTTTAATTTAGGTTTATCAAGTTTTCTTATATCTCCATCAGCAACGAGAACATACTCTTCATCTATTATTTTAATAATAAAAAATAAAGTTCCTTGATCTCTTCCTAATTTAGATTTTACTACTTGACCTATACTCAAGTCTTCTGATAGCACTAAATTCACCTTCTTCATCCAGATTAAAGCCTCGTTAATATCAGTGGCTCATCTGTAGTAATGGCTATAGTATGCTCATAGTGAGCTGATTTTTTTCCATCTATAGTCACGGCTGTCCATCCATCCCCTAAAACTTTAGCACGATATGACCCTGCATTAACCATAGGCTCTATTGCAAGTACCATACCTTCTTGAAGTCTAGGTCCTTTTCCTGGTGGTCCATAATTTGGAATCTGTGGATCTTCATGCATATCAGATCCAATTCCATGTCCTACAAAGTCTCTAACAATCGAGAAATCATGTTTTTCTATGTGTGTTTGAATTGCATGAGAAATATCTGAGAGCCTATATCCTAACTTAGCAAATTTTATACCCTCATAAAAACTTTGTTTGGTTACTTCTATTAATTTTTTATCTTCATCAGATATTATGCCTACTCCGTGAGTTTTCGCAGAGTCACCATGATATCCTTTGTAGCATGCGCCTATATCTATACTAATTATATCCCCGTCTTTTAGAGTTCTATTACCTGGTATTCCATGAACTATCTCTTCGTTTATAGAAGCACATATAGATCCAGTATATCCATGGTAACCTTTAAAAGAAGGTTCTGATTTGTATTTTCTTATATTAGTTTCAGCTATAATATCTAACTCTTTAGTAGTTATTCCCGGTTTTATAGCTTCTTTTAGAATTTCATGAGTTTCAGCAACTATTTTTCCAGCTTCTCTCATTAACTCTATTTCTTTATTGGATTTCAATATTATCATTAATTTTCACTTCCTAGAGCAGCAATTATATCTTCAAAAACCTTGTCTATAGATTGCTCACCTTCTATAGTAGATATTATTCCTTTGTTAGAGTAATACTCTATTAGAGGTTTTGTTTCATCTAGGTATACTTGTATTCTCTTTGATACAGTTTCTTCATTATCATCTGCTCTTTGGTATAACTCCCCTCCACAAACATCGCATACGCCTGCTACTTTTGGTGGATTGAATTCAACATGATATGTTGCTGAGCATTGCTTACATATCCTTCTTCCTATGGCTCTAGTTACTAATAAATTCTTATCTACTTCTATGTTTATAACATTATTTAGAGGAGAATTTATCTCATCTAAGAATTTATCTAAAGCTTCAGCTTGAAATGTATTTCTTGGAAATCCATCTAGTAAGAATCCATCTTTACAATCATCTTGTAATAATCTATCCTTAACTAAACCTACAGTTAATTCATCTGGAACAAGCATTCCTTGATCCATATATGACTTAGCCTTATTTCCAAGTTCCGTTCCCTCTTTTATGTTTTTTCTGAATATATCACCAGTTGATATATGAGGTATGTTGTGTTTCTCAACTATCCCTGCAGCCTGTGTTCCTTTTCCTGCACCAGGAGGCCCAAGTAATATTATTCTCATATTCTCATCTCCGAATACTTGTTTTTACAAGTTTTTAAAATTTATTTTAAAAAACCTTGATAGTTTCTCATGACTAAATTAGACTCTAACTGCTTCATTAGCTCTAAAGCAACTCCAACTACAATCAGTAATGATGTTCCTCCAATACCTAACTGGATACTAGTAAACTTCAATGCTATAGATGGTAGTACTGCTATTATAGCTAAAAATAACGCTCCTGCTAAAGTAAGTCTTGAAGATATTTTATTTAAATAGTCTTCAGTAGATTGCCCTGGTCTTATACCTGGAATAAATCCACCACTATTCTTCATGTTATTAGCTATGTCATGTGTATTAAATGAAACTGTTGTATAGAAATACGAGAAGAATATTATAAGCATTACTTCAAATAACATATATATCCAAAATCCAGGTTCTCCAGTTGGAGATAGGTACTTAGATATAAAAGCTTGAGAATTACCACCTGCAAAATAAGCTATTGTCTGTGGAAATGCTAGTAATGAACTAGCAAATATAACAGGTATAACACCCGATTGATTTATCTTCATCGGTATGTGTGTGCTTTGACCGCCATACATTTTTCTTCCAACAACTCTTTTAGCATATTGAACTGGCACTTTTCTTACAGCTATTTGTATATGAGTAACAGCAGCTATAACCGCTATTCCTATTATAATCATTCCGATTACAACCCATATTGGTGTTTGACCAGCCTTAACTGAGTTATATATTCTCATTGAAGTAGCAGGCATGCCTGCTATTATACCTATAAATATTATTATTGAACTTCCGTTTCCCATACCTTTTTCGGTGATCTTATCTCCTATCCACATTAATAGGGCCGTACCAGCAATTAATGTCATTATAACAGTAACTATAAAAAACGGAGTATCCGTTTTTAAAGCGCCTCTTATAAGTCCTAAAGTTATCCCAGTACCTTGAATTAAAGCTAAGACCATAGCAGTATATTTTGTATACTTATTAATCTTTTTCTTTCCTTCTTCTCCTGATTTACTTAGATCTTCCAAGCTCGGAAAACCAATAGTTAATAACTGTATTATTATAGAAGCTGTTATATAAGGAGTAATTCCTAAAGCAAATAACGTAAAGTTACTAAATGCTCCACCTGTAAATAAATTATATAAGGAAAGAAGACCAGCTTGGTCAACTATTTCCTTTATATAATCTATATTAACTCCAGGAACAGGGATTATACACCCTATCCTGAATACTACAATCATCATCAAAGTATATAATATTTTTCTTCTTACATCTTTAATTTTCCAAGCATTTTTTAGGTTAGACAGCACCTAGATCACCTCAGACTTTCCTCCAGCCGATTCTATTTTTTCCTTAGCTGAAGCAGTAAACTTTTGAGCTTTAACTGTTAAGCTTTTCTCTAAGTTTCCTTCTCCTAAGATCTTTATGCCGTCTTTCTCTATTTTGCTTATAACTTTCATTTCTTTTAATAACTCAGGAGTTATTTCTGTTCCGTTTTCGAATCTATTTAATGTTTCCACATTAATTAATGTGTACTGCTTTTTGAATATGTTTGTAAAACCTCTTTTAGGAAGTCTTCTAGCAAGTGGCATTTGTCCACCTTCAAATCCTACTCTTACTCCTCCGCCAGAACGAGCCCCTTGACCTTTATGACCACGTCCAGAAGTTTTTCCAAGACCAGAACCAGTACCTCTACCTAATCTTTTCTTATCTTTTACAGCACCTTCAGCAGGTCTTAACTCATGTAACTTCATGACTACACCTCCTTGTCTTCTTTTTTCATAATTATTCAGCTACTTGTTGTACTTCTACTAAGTGATTAACTTTGCTTATCATGCCTCTCATTTGGGCATTATCTTCTTTTATAACAACAGAACCGATTTTCTTTAATCCTAAAGCTTCTACGTTCTTTCTTTGTTTAGGAGTAGTTCCTATTGTACCTTTAACTAACTTTATTTGTATTTTAGCCATCTACACTACCTCCTTAACCTAGAAGGTCTTCTACTTTTTTTCCTCTAAGTTTAGCTATACCTTCAGCTGTTCTTAGAGATTTTAAACCTTCTATTGTAGCATTTACCATATTTCTTGGGTTACTTGAACCTAAAGATTTAGCTCTAACATCCTTTAATCCTGCTAATTCTAGTACCGCACGAACAGGACCACCAGCTAGAACTCCTGTACCTTCTTGAGCTGGCATTATTAATATTTGACCAGCACCGAAGTGACCTTGTATTCTATGTGGTATAGTAGTTCCTACCATAGGAACTTCTATTAAGTTTTTCTTAGCATCTTCTACAGCTTTTTTAATAGCATCTGGTACTTCCATAGCTTTACCAGCGCCAATGCCAACATGTCCGTTTTCATCTCCAACAACTACTAAAGCTGCGAATCTAAAGTTTCTACCACCTTTAACAACTTTAGTAACACGTCTTATTTCAACAACTTTTTCTTTTATGTCAAGTTGTCTTGCATCTATCATCTTACGACGTAGCATTGATTTCCCTCCTTCTTATTAGAACTTAAGACCAGCTTCTCTAGCTCCATCAGCTAACTCTTTAACTCTACCGTGATATAAGTATCCACCTCTGTCGAATACTACTTCAGTTATGCCTTTTTCTTGAGCTTTTTTAGCTATCATTTGTCCAACTAATCTTGCAGCTTGCTTGTTTCCTGTATGATTAGCATTGTCTTTAACTTCAGCATCTAAAGATGACGCAGCTGCTAGAGTTGTTCTTGCATTATCGTCTATTATTTGAACGTATATATTATTAGCACTTCTGAAAACACATAATCTTGGTCTTTCAGCTATTCCGTTAACTTTTTTACGAACCCTCTTATGTCTTTGAAGTCTGTTTTCATTTTTGCTTAGTTTTTTTGACATGGTGCTCACTCCTTTCTTAGGTTTATTACGTATTACTTCTTACCAGTTTTACCTTCTTTACGTCTTACAACTTCACCAGCGTATCTTATACCTTTGCCCTTGTACGGTTCTGGCTCTCTCCAAGATCTTATTTTAGCAGAGTAGTTTCCTACTATTTGCTTATCTATACCTTTAACTAATATTTCAGTTTGGTTTGGTACTTCAACAGTTATTCCTTCTGGATCTTCCATCTCTACTGGATGAGAGAAACCTAAGCTAAGAACTAATTTGCTTCCTTGCTTTTGAGCTCTGTATCCAACACCAACTAATTCTAACTTCTTTTCGTATCCGTTAGTAACACCTTCTACCATATTAGCTATTAAAGTTCTAGTTAATCCGTGTAAAGACTTGTGCTTTTTGTTGTTTGTTGGTCTTTCAACTGTTATTATGTTTTCTTCATTCTTTATAGTTAAGTCTGAAGTTAATTTTTGTGTTAATGAACCTTTAGGTCCTTTTACTGTAACTGTATTATTAGCGTCTATAGTAACCTCAACACCTGCTGGTATTGATATTGGTTTAACACCTATTCTTGACATGTCTGCACCTCCTTACATTGTTCGTATTATTACCAAACGTAGCAGATTACTTCTCCACCAACGTTGTCTTTTCTAGCTTGCTTATCAGTTAATATACCTTTTGAAGTAGATATTACAGCTACTCCTAAACCACCTAATACTCTTGGTAATTCATCTTTAGCAGCGTAAACCTTCATACCAGGCTTAGATATTTTCTTAAGACCTGTTATTACTCTTTCGTTATTAACTCCGTACTTTAATTGTACTCTTATTATTCCTTGCTTTCCATCTTCTATAACATCATACCCTCTGATAAAACCTTCTTCTAATAATATTCTAGATATCTCTTTTTTCATATTAGAAGCAGGAACATCAACAGTTTCATGCTTAACTACATTAGCATTTCTTATACGAGTTAGCATATCTGCTATTGGATCTGTCATTGTCATGTTCGTACCCTCCTTCCACGATTAACAAGCTACTACCAGCTTGCTTTCTTAACGCCAGGTATTTGACCTTTATAGGCTAATTCTCTAAAACATATACGGCATATTCCAAATTTTTTCAAAACAGAATGTGGTCTTCCGCATATTGTACATCTAGTGTATTCTCTAGTTTTGTACTTTTGATTTCTTTGTTGTTTTATTATCATCGCTTTTTTAGCCACTGGAATCCCTCCTTTGCTTACTTAGAAAATGGCATTCCTAATAATTTTAATAATTCACGAGCTTCTTCGTCTGTCTTTGCAGTTGTAACGAAGATTATATCCATACCTCTAACTTTATCTACCTTATCATACTCTATTTCAGGATATATTAATTGTTCTTTTATCCCTAAAGCGTAGTTACCTCTTCCGTCAAATGCGTTAGCATTTACTCCTCTGAAGTCTCTAACTCTTGGTAACGATATGTTAACTAATTTATCCATGAAGTAAAACATTTTATCGGCTCTTAATGTAACCTTTGTACCTATTGGCATTTGCTCTCTTAATTTGAAGTTAGCTATTGATTTTCTAGCTTTTGTAATAACTGGCTTTTGACCAGATATAGCTGTCAATTCTTCAACAGCAGCTTCTAATCCTTTTGGATTTTCTCTAGCATCACCGATACCCATGTTTATAACTATTTTTTCTAACTTAGGTATTTCCATTACATTTTTGTATCCAAATTTCTCCATTAAAGCTGGAGCAACTTCTTTCATGTACTTTTCTTGTAATCTAGAAGCCACTTTTGTTACCTCCTTTCAAGCTAAATTATATTTCTTTTCCGCTCTTTGCTGATACTCTTACTTTTTTGCCTTCATTTACATCAAATCTTACTCTTACGCCTTTTCCGCTTTCTGAATCAAATGGCATAACGTTTGATATGTGTATTGGAGCTTCTCTATTTATTATTCCACCTTGCGGATTCATAGCGCTTGGCTTTTGGTGTTTAGTTATCATGTTAACTCCTTCAACTAATACTCTATTAGCTTTTGGGAATACCTTTAACACGTTACCTTTTTTTCCTTTATCTTTTCCTGTTATAACAACAACAGTATCACCTTTTTTAACACGCATCATGTCCCTATTGCACCTCCTTAATTATAGTACTTCTGGAGCAAGAGAAACTATTTTCATGAAATCTTTATCTCTTAACTCTCTAGCAACAGGCCCGAATATACGAGTTCCTACTGGAGTTTTATCGTCCTTTATTATAACTGCAGCATTCTCGTCAAACGATATATAACTTCCGTCATTACGTCTCATACCTTGCTTAGTTCTTACTATAACAGCTTTAACAACCTTACCTCTTTTAACAACTCCACCAGGTGTTGCAGCTTTAACAGAAGCAACTATTACATCACCTATGTTCGCGTATCTTCTTCCACTTCCGCCTAGAACACGTATACATAAAAGTTCTTTGGCTCCTGAGTTATCAGCAACTTTTAAACGTGTTTCTTGTTGTACCATCGTAATCCCTCCTTCTTCGAAAACTACTTAGCCTTTTCTACTATTTCAACTAATCTCCATCTCTTATCTTTTGATAATGGTCTAGTTTCCATTATTCTAACTCTGTCTCCGATTTTACATACGTTTTGTTCATCATGAGCCTTGAACTTTTGCGTTCTCTTAACTGGCTTTCCGTATAATGGGTGACGAACGAAATCTTCAACAGTAACTACTATTGTTTTATCCATTTTATCGCTTACAACACGGCCCATTCTAACTTTTCTTCCTGATCTTTCCATGTTTAAAAGCCTCCTTTCCCGATTAAGCTCTAGTTTCGTTTAACTTTCTTTCAGCAAGGACAGTTTTAACTCTAGCTATATCTTTTTTAACAAATTTTATTCTTGCTGTGTTTTCTAATTGTCCTGTAGCTAATTGGAATCTTAAGCTAAATAATTCACTTTTAAAATCATTTAATTCTTTCATTAATTCTTCATTAGACATATCTCTTAATTCTTTAGCTTTCATCCGATTCACCACCCTTTACTTCAAAATCTTCACGTGTAACAAACTTACACTTTACAGGGAGTTTGTGCATAGCAAGTCTCATAGCTTCTCTAGCTTTATCTTCTGGAACACCTGCTAATTCAAACATAACTCTTCCTGGTTTAACAACCGCTACCCAATATTCTGGGGAACCTTTACCAGCACCCATACGAGTTTCTGCCGGTTTTTTTGTTACTGGTTTGTGAGGGAATATTTTTATCCAAACTTTACCCCCTCTTTTTATATATCTTGTCATCGCTATTCTGGCAGCTTCTATTTGGTTAGAAGTTATCCAAGCTGGTTCTAAAGCAACTAATCCGAATTCGCCGTAAGTAACTTTGTTACCTTTGTGAGCTTGGCCAGCCATACTTCCTCTATGAACTCTACGACGCTTTACTCTTTTAGGCATTAACATGAGTATTTTCCTCCTTCCTTATTAGCAATTACCCTTGTTTGTTTTCTGTTCTTTGTGGTCTTGCTCCACCTTGTTGTGGTCTTTGACCTTGTGGTCTTGCTCCACCTTGTTGTGGTCTATTATATCCAGGGTTACCGCCTCTATTATCTCTTCTATCATTAGGTCTAGAATCTCTTCTATCGTTGTTTCTTCTATCGTTTGATCTGTTGTCTCTTCTATCGTTTCTTCTGTTGTCTCTTCTATTATCTTTTGGAGCTTCTTCTCTTGGAGCACCATTTCTAGTTGGAAGAACTTCACCTTTGTAGACCCATACTTTTATACCTGTTTTTCCGTATGTTGTATTTGCTTCAGCAAATCCATAGTCTATATCAGCTCTTAATGTGTGTAAAGGTACATTTCCTTCGCTGTATCCTTCAGTTCTAGCCATTTCAGCTCCACCTAGTCTACCAGAAGCAGATACTTTTATACCTTTAGCTCCTGATTTTATAGCTCTTTGTATAGCTTGTTTCATGGCTCTTCTGAAAGCAACCCTTCTTTCTATAGCTAAAGCTATATTCTCAGCTACTAACTGAGCATCTCTTTCAGGGCTTCTAACTTCAACTATGTTAACCATTACAGTTTTCTTAGTCATTTTTTCTAATTCTGCTTTTAAGGCATCTATGCCAGCGCCAGCTTTACCTATAACTATACCTGGCTTAGCAACGTGTAGGTCTAACTTTACTTTATTTGCCGATCTTTCTATTTCTATTTTAGAAACACCAGCTATATATAATTTACTTTTTAAGAATTTACGTATATTGTGATCTTCTAATAATAAAGTTCCGAAATCTTTTTTATTAGCAAACCATCTTGAATCCCAATCTTTTATAATACCGACTCTCAAGCCGTGTGGATTAACCTTTTGTCCCATTACTTAACCTCCTATCTATTATTTATTTTTCTCTTAAAACTACTCCAATATGAGAATTTCTTTTTCTTATAGTAGTAGCACGACCCATAGCTCTTGGCATGAATCTCTTCATTGTTGGCGCTTGATTAGCATATATTTCAGCTATATATAATTTGTCAGCATCCATTTCATGGTTGTTTTCAGCGTTAGCCATAGCTGACTTTATAACCTTAGCAACTATTGGAGCCGCTCCTCTTGAAGTATACTTTAATATTGCTAATGCTTCTTTAGCACTTTTCCCTCTTACAAGTTCACAAACTTGGCCTGCTTTTCTTGGCGATACACGTAAATATTTAGCAGTAGCTCTTGCTTCCATTGTTATTGCCTCCTTTCTTACTTAGAGATTTACTATCTTCTTTTAGAAGATTTTTCATCGTCCTTATGTCCTTTGAAAGTTCTTGTTGGAACAAATTCTCCTAACTTATGTCCAACCATATCTTCAGTTACATAAACCGGAACATGTTTTCTTCCATCATGAACAGCTAATGTGTGTCCAACTAGTTGTGGATATATAGTCGAAGTTCTTGACCAAGTCTTTATAACTTCTTTTTTATCGTTAGCATTCATTTCCTCTATTTTCTTTAAAAGTCTTTGGTGAATGAAAGGTCCTTTTTTAGTTGATCTTGACATTTGTTATCCTCCTTCCCGAACTTTATGCAGCTTTATTATTTAGTTCTCTTAGAAACTATTAATTTATCAGAAGCTTTATTTTTCTTTCTAGTTTTATATCCAAGTGCTGGTTTACCCCATGGAGTAACTGGAGATGGTCTACCTATAGAAGTTCTACCTTCCCCTCCACCGTGTGGATGGTCGTTAGGGTTCATAGCAGATCCTCTTACTGTAGGTCTTATACCCATGTGTCTTTTTCTACCAGCTTTACCTATTGTTACGTTCTCATGCTCTAAGTTACCAACTTGTCCTATTGTAGCCTTGCAGTTTATGCTAACAAGTCTCATTTCTCCTGATGGTAATCTTAATAAAGCATTTTTTCCTTCTTTAGCCATTAATTGAGCAGAAGCACCAGCAGATCTTACTAATTGAGCTCCTTTTCCAGGCTTTAATTCTATGTTGTGTACTAAAGTACCAACTGGCATATCCTTTAACTGCATTGCATTTCCTGGCTTTATATCAGCAGTAGGTCCTGATAATACCATATCTCCAACTTTTATTCCCTTTGGAGCTATTATATATCTTTTTTCACCGTCAACATAATTTAATAAAGCTATGTTAGCTGATCTATTTGGATCATATTCTACAGTTGCAACCTTTGCAGGTATACCATCTTTATCTCTTTTGAAGTCTATTATTCTATATTTTCTCTTAGCCCCGCCACCTCTGTGACGAACTGTTATTCTACCTTGAGCATTTCTACCAGCATTTTTCTTTAAAGTTACTAATAATGATTTCTCCGGCTGTGCAGATGTTATTTCGTCAGAAACATTAACTGTCATTTGTCTTACAGCGGGAGAAGTCGGTCTAAACTTTTTGATAGCCATTAGATTTCCCTCCTTCTTCTATTAAACTGTTAATTACATTCCTTGGAAGAATTCTATTTCTTTGCTATCCGCAGTTAATTTAACTACTGCTTTTTTAAAGCTAGCTGTTCTTCCTTCAGTTTTACCCATTCTTTTAACTTTTCCGTCGTAATTCATAGTGTTTACTTTTTCAACTTCAACACCAAATATGTTTTCTATAGCTTTTTTAACTTCAGTTTTATTAGCTTTCTTAGTTACTATGAAAGTATATTTCTTATCCGCCATATCAGCCATACTTTGCTCAGTTACAACAGGCTTTATTATTATATCATGTGGATTAGTCATTACGCGTACACCTCCTCCACTTTTTCAACCGCATCTTTAGTTATTATAAATAAATCGTATTTTAATATATCATATACGTTTATTGTATTAACAAGGGCTGTTTGAACTCCTTGTATATTGCTAGCTGATTTTATTACGTTTTCGTTTTTCTCACCCATAACTATTAAAGCTTTGTTAGCATTTAAGTTCTTTAATATTTGAGCAAATTCTTTAGTTTTTGGAGTATTCATGTTTAGTGAGTCTAAAACTATCATTTCTCCACTTTGTACTTTAGCAGATAAAGCACTCTTCATTGCTAATCTTCTTACCTTCTTAGGTAATGTATATCTATAATCTCTTGGTTTCGGTGCGAATACTATACCACCACCTACCCATTGAGGTGATCTTATACTACCATGTCTCGCTCTTCCTGTTCCTTTTTGTCTCCAAGGTTTTCTTCCGCCACCTCTAACTTCTGCTCTTGTTTTAGCAGATTGAGTACCTTGTCTCTTGTTAGCAAGTTGGTTTTTTACTACTTCATATAAAACGTGTTCATTAACTTCTACGCCAAACACAGCGTCTGATAAAGTTATTTCATCAACTTTTTGTCCGTTAACGTTTAATACGTCTAATTTCGGCATCGTGTTTCCTCCTTTCCCGTATTAGTTACTATTTAGAAGCCTTAACAGCTTGCTTTATTGTTATTAGCGAGCCTTTAGCTCCTGGTATAGCGCCTTTAACTAATATTAAGTTGTTTTCAGCATCTACTCTAACTACATCTAAGTTTTGAATTGTTACTCTTTCGCTACCCATATGACCAGCTAATTTTTTCCCTTTGAATACTCTTCCTGGGAATGAAGCAGCACCCATTGAACCTGGTCTTCTGTGGTATCTAGAACCGTGAGTTTCAGGACCTCTACTTTGTCCATGTCTTTTTATAGGACCTTGGAATCCTTTACCTTTACTTATTCCAGTAACATCAATTTTTTCTCCAGCTGCGAATATATCAGCCTTTATTTCTTGTCCTATTGTATATCCTTCAACAGAATCTACTCTGAATTCTCTTAAGTATTTTTTTAATACATCTGCTTTAGCAAGATGACCCATTTTTGGTTTATTTAAAGATTTTTCTTTAACTTCACCGAATCCAACTTGTATAGCATTGTATCCGTCATTCTCAACATTTTTAACTTGAGTAACAACTACTGGACCAACTTGTACCACTGTTACAGGAACTACAGCTCCTTGCTCAGTGAATATTTGAGTCATTCCTAATTTTGTTCCTAATATTCCTTTCATAGCTACACCTCCTATAATCTTACAGCGGATTGCATTTTCGCAATCATTCTAAGATAAGGTATCTATGGATACATATCTTAGGGGCTTATTATAATTTTATTTCTATGTCAACACCTGCTGGTAAGTCTAATCTCATTAATGAATCAACAGTCTTAGGTGTTGGATTGCTTATGTCTATCAATCTCTTATGAGTTCTTATTTCGAATTGTTCTCTAGAGTCTTTGTACTTATGAACAGCTCTTAATATAGTTATTATTTGTTTCTCTGTTGGTAGTGGTACCGGACCTGAAACTTTTGATCCAGCCTTCTTAGCAGTTTCAACTATCTTCTCAGATGAAAGATCTAATAACTTGTGGTCATATGACTTTAATCTTATTCTTATTTTTTCATTCTTAGCCATTTTAATTTCCCTCCTTTATCGCACGTTTAAATGTTTTACGCACGACAGATACCGATACACAGACCCGGGTGTGTTGTGTTTTGAAAAACATTCGGTATCACGCCGCCTAATTCTAAGATATAGACTACTCCGTAAAAATTAACTGTTTAACAGCAACCTCTTACATCATCGCATCTCTCAAGCACACTATAATATTTTATAACATCTTTTTATTTTTTTCAAGCTTTTTTTGAATATTTATTATTTTTTTTAATATTTTTGACTTTTATCACTTTATATGTTGTTTGCAATTTTAGTTAGCCCTATAACCGAGGGCCATATGTAAGTATACAGGCTTAAGCCAAACTTGTCAATTTACTTATATGAATTACATTATTTTTCTTTTTTTGATTTTTTTGTTATATAAAACAAAAAAGGAAGGATATAATCCTTCCCCCTTTATATTTAAACTATAAGTTAAGCTTCTTATATATAGAATATTACTATTCTACTATAGTAGCAACAACTCCAGCTCCTACTGTTCTTCCGCCTTCTCTTATAGAGAATTTTAATCCTTCTTCTATAGCTATTGGTGATATTAATTCTACTACCATTGTTACGTTATCTCCAGGCATTATCATTTCTATACCTTCTGGTAACTTACAAGATCCTGTAACATCTGTTGTTCTGAAATAGAATTGTGGTCTATATCCATCGAAGAATGGAGTATGTCTTCCGCCTTCTTCTTTCTTTAATACGTATACCTCAGCTGTGAACTTTGTGTGTGGCTTTATTGTTCCTGGCTTTGATAATACTTGTCCTCTTTCTATTTCTGCTCTTTGGATACCTCTTAATAGAGCTCCTATGTTATCTCCTGCTTGAGCTTCGTCTAGTAACTTTCTGAACATTTCTACTCCTGTTACTACTAACTTTCTTGGATCTTCTGATAATCCAACTAACTCAACTTCGTCTTGAACTTTTACTATTCCTCTTTCTACTCTACCAGTTGCAACTGTTCCTCTTCCTGTTATTGAGAATACGTCTTCTACTGGCATTAAGAATGGCTTGTCTACTGCTCTGCTTGGCTCTGGTACATATGAATCTATTGCTTCGAATAATTCTACTATTTTATCTCCCCATGCACTTGATGGATCTTCTAATGCTTTTAATGCTGATCCTTGTATTATTGGAGTATCATCTCCTGGGAAGTCATATTCGCTTAATAATTCTCTTACTTCCATTTCAACTAATTCTAATAACTCTTCGTCATCTACTACATCACATTTGTTTAGGAATACTACTATGTATGGTACCCCAACTTGTCTTGATAATAGTATATGCTCTCTTGTTTGAGGCATTGGTCCATCTGTTGCTGAACAAACTAATATTGCTCCGTCCATTTGTGCTGCTCCTGTTATCATGTTCTTAACGTAGTCAGCATGTCCTGGGCAGTCAACGTGTGCGTAGTGTCTGTTTGGAGTTTCATATTCAACGTGTGCTGTTGATATTGTTATTCCTCTTTCTCTTTCTTCTGGTGCTTTATCTATGTTTGCAAAATCTACAGCTTCCCCTAATCCATATCTTGCGTGTAATGTTTTAGTTATTGCTGCTGTTAATGTTGTTTTACCGTGGTCAACGTGTCCTATTGTTCCTATGTTAACGTGTGGCTTGTTTCTTTCAAATTTAGCTTTAGCCATTTTAAAATTCCTCCTCTTTTAAATTATGTA
>NZ_JCANUR010000027.1:0-16228 GCF_059569055.1 Sporacetigenium mesophilum DSM 16796
GCTCATCTCATACCGAAATTCTTTGATTAAGAAATGATGCCATCTCTTAATATTATCTCGTATTAGCATACCTTTCGGTATGTTATCCGTGTGTATGAGGCAGATTACCCACGCGTTACTCACCCGTCCGCCGCTAGGACCGAAGTCCTCGCTCGACTTGCATGTGTTAGGCACGCCGCCAGCGTTCATCCTGAGCCAGGATCAAACTCTCATGATAAACTTGGCATTACTTTATTATAAATGGTGTGTTAATTGACCTACTGTTTAATTTTCAAAGTTCAATGTTTTGCCCTTTTTCAAGGACAAGTAATAATATATCATTTATAAATTCTTCTGTCAACATATTTTTAAATTTTATTTTGTATTGTTCCTACCTAACTTATTATTATCGTTTTTTAAATTATTATTCATTTTATTTATATAATTTTTATATTGATAATATTGGCCTCATATAGAGGCCAATATCAATTAATTTTATTTTAGTTTATTCATCATCTCTTTCATACGATTTAATTGATTATCATAATCCCTAACAACGCCTTCTACTTCTTTTCTTAAGCTATGATCTAATTCCTTATGTTCAGATAAAAATTTATTACCTTGATATAATCCCATTTCCATAGCTTCCACAGCATACTTACATACTTTTAGATCGGTATTTACAGGTATAAGTTTTATCTTTTCAAAAAACTCTGACATAGTACCCATTATACCTAAAGAGTCTGAAGCATTTCCTCCTAGTTGTTCTATTCTATTAGTAATAGCTTCTTCATGTCTTTTAAATGATTCTATAATATGGGTTAATTCATTCTTAAGTTGCGGATCTTCTGCTTTATTTAAATAATCCTTAAATGTTGCCCCACCCATATGTACGCCTCTTAAAAAGTGATTCATATCTTTTATCATTTTATCTTTGTTTTTATCCATAAATATCACCTCGTATATTATTATGGATATTTATTGCTAGAATTATTATACTTTTATATCATTTTAGTTCAAAATGAATTATGATATCTAACTGATATACTTGAGCAAGGTCCCATATGGTTGTTTGCGACATGAGCATAGCAAATTTTTATATATATTTTAAATTAACAAGTAATTCATCAATTGATCTGTTTGATACATCTATATTGTTAAGTTCAACTTTCTTTTCTATTGAGCTTTTTAATAAAGTAGAATTCTTTACATCACCTATTAAAATTGCACCAACTATTTTGTTATCTTTAATGAATATTCTTTTGTATGATGTACCATCAAAGCTATCATCTATTATTGTTTGACTACAGTTTTCTTCATTTACATCACCTGCAGAAAATAAAGATATATTAAAAGCATTTAATGTAGTCGTAGGAACTACACCTTTGTATCTTGCCTCTTTATCTACTATATTATATCCAGCTACTTTTCCTTGTTCAGTAGCAACGCTCCAAAGTCCTCCTATACTACCAGTCAATTCTGCAATATCTCCTGCTGCATAAATATTTTCAATATTAGTTTGCATCCTATCATTAACCAATACTCCAAAGTTAGTTTTTATATTAGTATTATCTACTATGTTTTTATTAGACCTAACACCAACTGAGTAAATTACCATATCACAGTTTATTTCATCTCCATTGTTTGTTACAAAACCTTTTACAGTGTCGTCTCCTACAATTTTTTCTACTGCAGTTTTTAAAAGTATTTTTATATTAAGTTTTTCTATTGCATCTTGAAGAATTTTAGAAGCTCTTTTGTCTAACTGACGAGGCATTAGCCTATCTAAAAACTCAGCTATAATAACATTTTTACCATTTTTATGAAGAGTCCATACAGTTTCTAATCCTTGTATTCCGCCTCCTATGTTCAGTACAGTTTTTTTATCTGAAACACTTTCTTTTATATTTTGTATATCATCTAATTTTCTTATTGTATAGACATTGTTTTTTTCAATACCTTCTATATTAGGAGTAAAATTGTGTGATCCATTAGCTAATAATAACTTATCATAAGCAAATCTACTACCGTCATTTATAATAACTTCATTCTTATCTATGTCAATTTCAACAACCTCTCTATTTAGGTATAAATTCACATTATTTAATTCATACCACTCCTTTTTCTGAAGCAGTATTTTGTTTTCTTCAAGATTATCCAATAAACTCTTTGTTAATTTTATTCTATAGTAAGGGTAGAATTTTTCATTTTGAAATACATAAATATCCGTTTTGCTATCAACCGCTCTAATTGCCTTTATTGCATTTATTGCTGCAACGCCACCACCTATTATAACCACGTTATTACTCATTTAAATCACCACCATTTCAATTATTTAAAGTCTACAATTATTAAGCCTTATACATATTGTATCAAGTAATAAAATCTTAGTATGTGATTGAAGTCAAAACCTAATACATGCTTATTATTTATCAATGATTATATAGTATAATTTAAAAAAGATAATTTAAATAAAGGAAGGACAGTGAGAATATGCACTTTGAAGACTTTAAGATAGGTCAAAAATTCATATTAGAACCTATTACATTTACAATAGAGGATATTAATGAATTTGCTAGCAAATATGACCCTCTACCAATTCATGTTGATTCAGAATTTGCAAGAAGTAGCAGTTTTGAAGGTATTATAGCTTCAGGATTTCATACTCTGTGTGCCATATGGGGTAAGTGGGTTGCTTTAGATAAGACCGGCAAAGATACGCTTTGTGGTATTTGTATAGACTATTTAAGCTGGAAAGCTCCTGTATATCCAAATGATGAAATAAAAGGAGAAGTAGAAGTAGTAGACTTAATACCTTCATCTAAAGGTGGACGTGGGATATTAGTTGTGAAAGTTATAGCTTATAATCAAATGGAACAACTTGTACTGGATACTCAAGTAAAATCATTTATGAAAAGTAAAAATAACTTATAAAAAAGTAAAAGCGTTGAAGTATAAATAAATCAACGCTTTTTACTATTTATATCAAGGACATTGTTGTATTATTATGTTTCCATCTAGAGATAACACAAAATCAAGATAATAACCTTGGTGATGCGCTACACTACTAGTATACATAGTTCCTACAATGTATTCAGTATATATACGTTCAGCCCTATTATTTAATGTTCTGCGTATTAACTCTGATTGTTCTTGTGATGATAGCGTATAATGGTGTGTCTGGCTGTTGATCTGAATAAATTTTTATATTACGATCTCCCTTTGGTATAGGAACATAATTACTAAAATCCGTATATTTCAAATTCCTAGCTACACCTCTACATCATCAATATATACATTAAGCATAATTGGCTCTGTTATAGCATTGAATATCCTAACAAATGAAAAATTAGGATTAACACAAGGCTTCGAAACACTTTGCAAAAAACCAAATACCCCACCTTGGTCCTCTATTTGATTTTGTCTATGTTGTAGTGATTTATTTTGCTGAGATAACATATATAGCATCCACCAGTAGTTATAATATCCATTAAACATAGTCTATAATATTCTCCTTTCTAATTAACCCAAGTTATATTAATATGCTATGAATTCAACTAATTTATTGTTCTGTAGCTTAATTGAAATGTATAAATGTAACAATAAATACAAAATATAACTAAAAAGTATTTAAAAGGAGTTGTCGATTTGAAATTTAGTATTATATACCTATTGGTTATGATGATTTCGGCTTATTATTTTTACAGCAAAGATATTTCAAATGGATTTTTAGTTAAGTTTTTAGATAATAAACAAAAAGCTATAGGATTTACTATATTTTACTTATTCATATGGGGAAGTATTTTTTCTATGATAGGATATTCATTAGGGATTCCTCGAATTGCAATTAATGTAATAGATGGAATAATTGCAGGATATGTTATTATATCTGCTACTTATTTTATTGGAAATCTAATAAACGAATAAAGCTAGAGATCATCTCTAGCTTTATTCGCCTAATATATATTTTGCACTAAGATCTAAACCATATCTAACGCCTAATAAATGTGGATTTTGAATAATATCAGTTTTTTGAGATCTAGTTAAAGTTTTTAGATAATATTCAAGTTTCATTGCATCTTTTCTTTCCTTTGTAGCCCAATAAATTTCTAATTTATCAAATCCACGAGCTCTAGTATATTTACAACCTTCTCCCTTAGAGTGTTCATTCATTCTTCTGTTTATATCACTTGTATAACCAATATAATAAGTAGTATCTTTGCATCTCAACATATATGTATAGTACATAATTCTCACTCCTAACAACTACATTACAAAATATGATAACACAAAACTAATGGTAAAAAAATATATTTAACCATTCTTCTAAAATTGATTTGAACTTAGGATGTAAGGATTTGCAAGATTCTTCTTGATATTGGTTTATTAATCCTAAAACGGTTTTTTTATCTGTACATTCTTTTAGCATATGATCCATGTTTTCTATAACTACACACTTTATATTATCTTTATTTAATTTTTCAATTCCTTTTAGATGATTTGGATCTGCTTGTACGTCTTTAGTTCCTGTAATTACCAAAATGTTACAATTACTGTTTTTTAAAATGCTTAGTATATCTTCATCATTATATTTATAGTGTTCTTTAAACCATTTTCCAGACATCTTTTTAAATCTAAACCTTATAGCATCATCATTACAATTATCGATTTTGTTATTTAAACATTCTAACTGTTTCTTCATTTTGTCTTCATTAATAAACAATCTTAAAATAGAGCCTTTTAATCCTCTTTTTTTATTTACTTCTTCTAATATCTTAATATCTACATATTTTATTAGTGATTTAAGACATACTCCTGCACCCGCAACTAATATTAATCCTTTAACTGAAATCATAGTACTTGCAATAGTTGATAATATGCACCCTTCACTATGGCCTAATAAAATAATCTTATCTTTATCAACCTTTGGATGATTTTTCAAAAATTTTATGTTATTAATAATATCATCTACTAATTCTGTTACTCCTTTGTTATATTTATCTCCTCCGCTTTCTCCAACACCTCTTTTGTCGTATCTAAGAGTTACAAAACCAAGTCTTGCCCCTAAATGGGCCAATTCCTTATATATATTAACTTTAATCTTTGGTATTTTTATATTTCCATTTCTATCTACACTATTAGAGCCATTTACAATTAAAATTGCAGCTAATTTTTTGTTTTCAATATGAGGTATTGCCAATGTTCCTTTTATATTTACTTCTCCATTTATACTTACCTGTTCTTCAACAAAGTCTGTATACATAATCAATTCTCCCTTTTATTAATCTTACTATTAATTTTTACCATAATTGATATTTTATAAATATTTATATAACTAATATTTATATTTAGTTTCAAATAATTAAATTATGTATACCAATTCTGTAAATATGTTTTGTATTTCTATTATTACAAATTAAATAACATAGGATTTTCTATATTTGTTAATAATTAATAGTGGAGGTGTATAGAATTGATGGAATTTATTAAAGACTATAGCTTAGACAATATAAAAAGCAAATTAGCAATTTTATATATATTAAATCTTACTGACATTGTTTTTACCATAATTTTAGTAAACACAGGTTATTATTTTGAAGCAAATTTCTTAATGACCAATATAGTTCAAGATTATACCGCTAGTTTCCTTATAAAGGTTTTACTTCCTGCAACTTTACTTTTATATATATTTTTTAGAATGCAAAAAGCTAACGATTATCAATTAAGGGTATCTAATGTTTTAATAAGCTTAGCTATAGGACTATATGCCACTATAAATGTATTTCATATACTTTGGTTTGTACTATTGCCAGTATTTATGCTTATTTATTAACAAAAATCGTATTTCTCAATAAAAACTTCTTAAACTCTATCACACTATTTATATTTAATACATAGTATATCATTTCTCAAGAAAATTATAAAATGTATATGCACCATATGGGGCAACATATGAACGGGAATAATATGAATGGACATAACCTTAATAGGAATGAATTCCCATTTCCTATGGGAATGCCTATGAACGGAAATGGAGAATAAATAAAATTAAAAAGGCTATCTATATAGAAAGTTATTTCTATATAGATAGCCTTTTTTAATTACATAAGTTATTTTAATTGGTCTTCTATTGTTTTAGTAAAAGGTGTATCTACATTACCAGTATGCTTTGTCTCTTTCTTTTCTATTAACATTACCCAACATTCTTCTTTAGCAGCTGGTTTATGAGTAATTCCTTTTTTAACAACGTAAAAATCACCTTCATTTAAAGTCATTACTTTGTCTTCTAAGTGTAAATCAAAACTACCTTTTACAACATAAAACATTTCATCTTCATTTTCATGATCATGCCATACAAGTTCACCTTTAAACTTGGCTATTTTAATATAATCATCATTAACATCCCCTACAATTCGTGGAGACCAATAGTCATTTACTAAGTTAAACATTTCTTTAATATTACCTTCTATGTACATTAATATTTCCTCCATATTTTTTAATTTTTTATAAATTAATTATACTACTTTTATGGTTTTTAAAACACCTATGCTTTTATATTTATTTAAAACCATGTATGAAATATAAATATATTTTGCTCAAAAAGCATAACTCATCCTCTAGGTTTAATTCCTAACCTAGAGGATAAAATTATATCTGCTATATTCGAGCTCCATTCCAAGCTATTTTTGGATCTTCTTGACAGTAACCGTATACTCCCACAAATCCACTTCCATTTAAAGCAAAATCCATTTCTATTCTTCCTTTGTTATAAGGACAAGCATAATCTGGACCTTCAGACCAATATCCTATAAGAGTATATCCACGAAGAATCCCTTCTATTTTTCCACCTTCAACACCATAGGTGCCCGTTACTCTATCTATGTTTTGGCTAAAAACTACCCTACCAAAATTTGAAGTCATCCACTCTCCTGATACGTTTATCGAAGGCGCCGGCTGAAGCTTAACTCCACTCCAATCTTCAGTTAGTGGTTCTTCACAAAATCCCCAGAACCCTACAAAGCTGTTTCCATTTGGTGAAAATTCGAATCTCAACCTTCCTTTATTTATAGGGCACTCGTATGTTGGATCGTCATACCATATTCCCTCTAAAATATTTCCATTTATAGTTCCTTCTATAGTTCCAGTTTCATATTGAAAAGTACCTTTTACATTAGTTCCAGTTTGTTGAAATATTACTCTTCCATAGTTTGTATTCCAAACTCCAGAAATGCCTAATGGAGTATCATTTTGCCTATTATTTAATTGATAATATAAACTTTTGTATTGTTGTTGTAAGATGTATTGTTGCCATAAATAATAATTGAACATTAAAAACACCACCTTCATTATTATTTTATTAATAATAATACTAAAAGGTGATGATTAGAATTAATTATACTGGATCATATCCAACTACAGTCCATATGCCTGTATCATCTTGTTTTATAAGTTTCTTCAGATATACTCTTCTTATAGGGGTGTCTTTTTTAGTTACTTTCACAACTGCATCTGATCCACTATTATAAACTAACTTCAAATCTTCATACTTAATAGGATAATCACCTTCTATACCTTGTGGTGAAATTTTTAGACTTACAAAAACCTGAGCAACAAATATAGGGTCTAGTCTCCATGGTGAATGTCCTTCGTCAACACTCTTTTGGGTTTCTTCTTCCACCTTTAAATCAAAGGGAACTTCTATCTTTGGTTTATCTATTGGTTGTTCTTTTGGCAATGATAATGTTGCTATTTGTTTTGAAAAGGATCCTATATTGATTTTAGCAAAAGGCATTATTAAAATTAATGCAATAACAATTGATAAGCAAGTTAACCCTAAGGAACATATTTTTTTCATAAGTTTAGTCCTCCATTATCGTACTCTTATTCCACTAAATACTCTTGTAGGCTCATCTTCACAATATCCCCATATTCCTGTAAATGCCTCTCCTTTAAAATCAAAGTCAATTTCTATTCTTCCTTTATCATAGTAACAATTATAACTTGGTTCTGATGACCAATACCCTTTGAGGGTATACCCATCCATAGTCCCTTGTATTTTTCCATTTTTAAATTGATAAGTAGCATTTACCGTATCTCCGTCTTGAGTAAAAACTATTTTCCCAAAATTAGTAGTAAACCATTCCCCTGAAACGTCTATAGCTGATTTATCTTGAAGCTTAAATCCATTCCAAGTTTTGTTTAATGGTTCCTGACAAACTCCCCAAGATCCTATAAAGCTATCACCCATTGAAGAAAATACTAGTCTCAATCTTCCTGCATGTAGAGGACATTCATGAGTTGGCATTTCAGTCCACTGGGCATTTAAAACATTTCCGGTTAAAGTCCCTTCTATTGCTCCTTTTCCATATCTGAAAGTTCCCTTAATGTTATCTCCATCTTGCTCAAGAAATATTCTTCCATAATAATCTGTATTCCAAACTCCAGAAACATCTAATACCTCATTTTGTCTACTAATTAATTTATAATATAAATCTTGGTAATGTTGTTGTAAAAAATATTGTTGCAATAGATAGTAATTAAACATCGTTTTACACCACCGTTTTTTAATTTATAACTACTAAACTTGAGCAACGGACCATATTTTCAAGGTCGTTGGCGACATGAGCGTAGCGAATTTTTTGTTATTGTTATTATTATTTTATTAATATTAAGAATAAAAGGTGATGATTAGTATAAAACTATATTTAATTTGGAAAAATATACATTATTTTAAGTATATGTTCACAATAACTTCACATTTATATAGTATTATTATCTTATCAACATAAAGATAATAGCCTATAGTTAATATATTATTTTATAAAACACATTTTAGGAGGATTTAATGAACTTAACTATTAACAAAAATAAACTTTATATAGCTACTGTTATTATTCTAAGTATATGTTTAACTTTAGTTTCATCAATTATCACTTTCGCTACAACAAACGACACAAATACGATAATTCAAAAACAACAAGAAATCGATAAATATTTATTTGAAGAACATACCAAAGAAATTGAGGAAAAAGGACTTACGATAACTCATACTTCACCACTTGAAGACTATGTTGAAATAGGTATTACTCCATTTAACAAAGATAATGAAAACTATCTATATGAAATATTTGGCAAAGATAATGTAAAAGTTGTAGAAGGACAACAAGCTACGTTGATGAATGAAGTTACTACTACTGAAAATAAAAATATTTTCATTGAAAATTCATTGATTTCTGGAATTGTTATAGTTGGTGCTATAGGAACTATATTCTATATAACAAAAAAAAGAGAAGTAGCAAAATAGGCTTATTATTAGTAAAATACCCCTAGGTCACGAAACACGACCAAGGGGTATTTTACTAGATTTAAATTATTTTAAACTTCACATTCCTCAATTACTATAGAATATTCTTTGCAGCTAGAACACACTAATACACTTACAATATAGCTATTATCTACCTTCTTTTCTTTTAATAACTTGTTAAATGATGTGTTTTCATATTCTTTGTCTATACTACTTATTACATATTCACCATTTTTCGTAAATATATAAAAATAATACTCTAAAAACTTAAAATACTTTGCCTTTTCTTCTCTGCCTGCAAAACACTTTTGACATGCTTGATCAAAATAAGCTAACTCAAAATCCACATCTTCATGTTCATTTAAAAGTTTTAATATATCTTCTCTTTTAATTCCCTTAACTGGATTTTCTTCATCATTTATTAAATCACTAAAATTACTATCACTAAGTTCATATATATTTTCATCGTAAGTAAATTTATAACCCATATTCGCCTCCATATTTTCCTTAAAATTGCTATTACCATAATTAACTAACTTTTGTTATACTTTCAATACTTTCTTCATTTTTTCTTGTCTTGTATTCCTTTATTTTTCTTTCAAGCATTCCAGTTGCTAGGTATACTCCTATAAATACAAGGGCTCCTCCAGATAATTGTACCATTGTAATATTATTTCCAAGTATCCAACTAATAATAGCTGTGAAAACTGGAATTAAGTTTAAGAATATTCCTGTTTGGTTAGCTCCTATTTGTCTTATAGCTACATTCCAAAAGATAAATGACAATACTGAAGGAAAAATTGTCATATATAAAATTCCATTTATAGCTAATGAACTAAGTTCTCTAACATCAATGCCTTGAGACATCACAAAAGGAGCCATGATAATAGTAGCAATTAAAGCAGATAGTCCACTTGCAGTTATTGGAGGTGTATTTTTAAGTTTTTTTCCTAAGACAGAATACAAAGCCCAAGTAACTATGGCAACTATCATTAATAAATCACCTTTATTGTATTCAACTTCAAATAATTTACTTACATTTCCTCCTGTTAAAATAACTATTACTCCTAATAAAGATAAAATAATACCTGTACCTTGCAGTTTTGAAAATTTCTCTTTTAGGATAATAGTTGAACATATTACTATTACTCCAGGATTTAAGGCATTAACAAGAGATGCGTTTGTAGAAGAGGTATAATCAAGTGCAGAATAAAGAGCTAAGTTATAACCTATAATTCCAAGTATACCTAAGGTAGTTAGCAATGGCCACTCTTTAATTACAACCCTCCACTTTGGTTTTTCAAAATAGGAAGCTATACCAAGAAGCAAAAAGGATGCCATAAGCCAACGTGAAAAAGTAATCATAAGTGGTGTAACTTCTGCAACTACGTATTTTCCAATTACATAATTTCCTGCCCAAAACAAATTACATAAAACTAATAATATCCAAACTCTGTATTTCCCCATAAATGTCTCCTCTACTATAAATGTGATTTTAGCCCATATTTTAATAATATCATTAAGTTTAATGCTAGTACAAGTATTCTAATTTCATTTTGCAAAGCATAAAATGTATTATAGTAGTATTAAAGGGGGTAAGATACTTGAATAATTTAATTATTGCCTGTAAAACCATCACAAACGAGCTAAACTTAGCTCTAGAATTAACAGGATGCGACTATCCTGTTTTGTGGGTAGATTCAGGATTACATACATTTCCCGATTTATTGAGATCTAAAATTCAAGAAGAAATAGATCATGTATCTAATGTGGACAACATTATTTTGGCCTTTGGCCTTTGTGGCAACTCTCTTATTGGATTAACCTCACAAAATGCCCGTATTATTTTTCCAAATGTAGATGATTGTATATCATTAATGTTAGGCTCATGTCAAAGGAGAAAAGATATTTCAGCACAAGCTGGAACATATTTTCTTACAAAGGGATGGTTAGATTATGAGCTAAATATATGGGTAGAATACCAAGATGCCGTTAATAAATATGGAAAATCTAGAGCTGACAGAATTTTCAAGACAATGCTTAAGCACTATAAAAGATTAGGTGTAGTATCTACTGGAGCATATGAATTAGAAGTATTTACTGAGAGAACACAGTTTATTGCAGAAGAACTTAATTTAAAACATGAAGTAATACCAGGAACTTTAAACTATATAAAAAAACTTTTAACTGGTCCATGGGATGATGATTTTATAGTGGTAAATCCAGGTGAAGCAGTTACATTAGACCATACCCGTAAGTAAAAGAAATACTTTACTATCTAAAATTACATACTAAGATGTTCAAAAAAGACCATAGGGTAACGAATCGTTACCCCGTGGTCTTTATATTAACTAACTGCATTGTTTAATACTTTTTCAATTTTTTGATTTAATACAATCCATATAGCAGCACAACCTAAAATTCCAAGACCTGATATTAAGAATATAAATCTAAAGGATCCATTTCCTATAGAATTTAATACAAAAGGCGATATAAACTGCCCTACTCCCATTGCACTTGTAGCAAATGCAATTGCAAGTGTTGTTGCAGTTCTTGGAGCAACCATAGATATCTTAACCATAACTGAAGGCATTGTAGTTCCAAATCCAATTCCTATAATCAAAGACTCAAATATAATCATATTAAGCCCTAAAGGATAACTTAACATCAAAAATCCAATTCCTGTTAATGCTATACCTGCAAATATAGCGTTTTTCTTTAGTAATTGAGATATCTTACCAAAGAATATACCTGCTATAAGACTACCCACAGTCATAATTGTCAGTACAATTCCTGCATTTGCTGCATTTCCTAAATTCTCACTTGTAACTACCATAGCTATATTAGTAAAGAATGAGAAAAGTAAAAGTGAGTAAATTAAAAACAAAGCTGATATTCCATATATTGGGAACCCTAGTGATTGCTTTTCATCACCTCTAACTTCAACTTTTGGTGGTTCAGGTAATTTAAAAAATGTAAGAAGTAAAACCCCTAATCCTATAAAATATACAAAGAAAGTATAGTGCCAATTTATTGCACTTAAAAATCCTGCTATTAATGTAGTAACTATTGAACCTATACTTACCATAGCACTTTGAAGTCCCATCATAGCTGCTCTTTCTGCACCTTCAAAAAAGTCTGCAATAAACCCTGATGCAAGAGTACCTATAAATCCTAAACCTATTCCTAGAATACCTCTAAAAGTTAATATAAGACTTAAGTTATCACAAAAACTTGGACCTACACCCCCAATTGTATACATTGTAACCCCAAAGTATAAAAGTCTTGTTTTTCTTATAGAACTTGAAAGCTTCCCACATAAAAGTGTAGTAGGTATCATTAATAATGAAGGTAGTGATACTATTAAACCTATAGTGCTTGGAGATGCATCTGGAAATGCCTTACTTATGTCTGCAAGTGCAGGTGATGCTGCTGTTGCAGCTAACATTAACAATGAAATGGATAATACGGCCGCTTTAAGCATTGTTTTTTTCATAATCATTACTCCTTAAAAGTACATAGATTTTGAAAAAATGGATGAGAAATTAGGGTAAGTAGCAAGTTCAACAAACTCAACAAACTCGCCAATTCTTTCTGCACGTTTGTATTCATTTTTTGAAAGTAGCGATAACTTCGAGCCACTTCCAGCAGCATTTCCAACCATTTTTATTTTGCTTTCTAATTCCTTTGGTATAAGTCCAATAACACATGCACTATGTGGATTCATATAATTTCCAAAGGCTCCTGCTAATAGTACTTCCTCTATTTCACCTACGTTGATTCCATATTTATCCATAAGTATCTTAATTGCTGCTGACATTGCACCTTTTGCCATTTGAAGTTGTCTTATGTCCTTTTGAGTTATCATAATAGGTTTTTTGTGTGAAGTATCGTTTTCATCCGCTAGTAAAAATGCTTTTTCTCCATCATAATCCACAATGTTATTTTTAAAAACTTCTGCTTTAGGATTTGTTATTTTTTCAATAGATAAAAACTTTCCTCTTTTATCAAGGATACCTATTTCTATTAATCCTGCTACTGCATCTAAAAGTCCAGAACCACAAATCCCCTTTGGCTTACCATCACCAACTACAGAAATTTCAAATTTTTCACCAAATACAACATGATCTATTGCACCTTCTGCTCCTCTCATACCGCTACTTATCTCCGCTCCTTCAAATGCTGGACCTGCAGCAGCTGAACAAGCAAGTAATTTTTCACCACACCCAAGGGCTATCTCTCCATTAGTTCCTATATCTATCATTAATTTTATATTATTGCTTTTATCCATTTCTGTAGCCAAAATTGCCGATACAGTATCTGCACCTACAAAGCCTGCAATGTTTGGCAGTACAAACACCTTTCCTGCATCGTTTATTTCAATTGATAAATCCTTTGCATCTAAAACTACAGGTTCACTAATAGCTGGTATATATGGTGCTTTTGCAACGTAACTAGGACTTATTCCTAGGAAAAGATGATGCATACAAGTATTTCCTACTATACTTATAGAATATATATCTTCCCTTTTTATGCCTGCTTTATCACAAGCTTCATGTATAAGTTCATCAATATCATCTATTACTTCTACATGTAAGTTTCTCAGTCCATTTTCTTCTTTACCTGCATAATTACTTCTAGTAATAACATCTGCACCGTATTTAGTCTGGGAATTAAGAGTTGAAACAACTTGTAATTCCTTTCCAGTATGCATATCTATAAGATAACCTACTATCGTTGTAGTTCCTATGTCAAAGGCCATACCAGTTAATCTATTTGTAGTGTCATTTGCTTCTATTCCCAAAATACTTTTGTCATATGTAATAGCGGTAATACAATTATCGTTTTTTCTTAGTGTATTTGGGAGCTTTTGCAAAATTTCTAGTTTTGTATTTTCAGTACAAGTATATTCCTTAAATAGACTATTTGTAAGTCGTCTCCAATCAGACTCCCACTCTCCAAGCGTTGGCTTTTTTACCTCTACATATGTTTTAGATATGTGCGGATTTATACTAACTTCTTTTTCTTCTGATGTTAGTAATATATTATGTGATTTTGAACTAGTTCCTAATGTATCAACTACCATATCTCCCCAAATTTCGGTAAAACAAGCAAGGTGAATTCCTTGATTTATTTCGTCTTCATTTAGGAACTTTATTTCATCATCATTAGGTTTAATCTTACCTTCTAATATTTTAACCTTACACTTTCCACATTTTCCTACTCCACCACATGGAAAATCAAAATCTATTCCACCATCTCTAATTGCTTTAATTAGTGTAGTTCCTGAATCCACATCTATACTTTGTTCTGAGTGTTTAAAAACTACCTTGTATTTTTTCACAATAATTCCCCTCTTTCATTTGCTATTAATTACTGACTAAATCCCTGTAGCTTAATATAGTCTGACCTAAAATAAGTTTTTCCTAGACCCATAGGTTTACTCTTATCATCACATACCTTTTGCTCTACAACTAATAAAGCAAGTTCATTGTATATCTTTAGTAGTTTTTTAGTTTTGTCCCCTGGCACTACAGCATAAATCATAATTTCTTTTTTTAATTCATAAGGAGATATATTCTTTGATATCATTTCTGGAAAAGTAGCTTGTTCTATTTCATTTTCTACAATAGGCATTCCTTTTTCATACATAAAATATTTAGTATCATATGCAATAGGTTGGCCATCAGTATAAAACAGTCTTCTAATTTTTATAATTTTTTTATTTTGACTAATTTGTAATTTGTTTGCTAATTCTTCATCTGGATTAATTATATCTACTGACAATAACTTTGCATTGTCTACATTATTAATTAAATTGTCCATTTCATTATATTGAACAGTGTATTTATTAATTTCAGGTCTTTTAACGAAATATCCTTTTCCGGGAACTGAATAAATGTACCCCTCATTAGATAAAATCGCAAGACCTTTTCTAACTGTCATTCTACTTGTCTCATACTGCTTACACAAAGATGCTTCAGATGGTAAATCATCTCCTGGATTTAGGTCTCTACTTTTTATTTTATTTTTTATATCTTCAGCAATTTTAACATATATTGGATTTATCATCGTCTTCTACTCCCTGCCTGTTTGTGTCATTAATCCATTTCAAACATATATCAGTTCCTATATAAGCATCGTTGGAAAAGCCATCTGCTCCAATATACTCACATGTGCTTTCATTAATATGGCTAGAGCCTACAATAATTTTAACTTTATCCCTTATATTAGATTTAACAAAGGCATCTACAACATCTCTCATTGGGTCTATAGTATTTGTTAAGGGTCCACTCATAGCTACAATGTCAGGTTTATTTTTTATTGCTTCTTTTACAAATAGTTCTACTTCTGCATCTACACCAATATCTATTACTTCAAATCCATTTACCTGTAATATTCCTTTAAAAATGTCTTTTCCAATATCGTGTATATCTCCTTTTACAGTTCCTAAAAGTACTTTTCCTACATATCCATTTTCATTACATTTAAAGTGATTTCCCATTTTTTTTAATTCTAAGACCTGCTTAAAAATAATACCTGACATTATTAAGTCAGCTATATAGTAATGTTTTTGTTCATATAATTTTCCTACTCTTTTCATACCTTCGTTTACAACTTCAAGCAAAGACAGCGGCTCAATACCTTCTTCTAGTGCCTTATTTGCTAAATCTATTACATTTTCTTCATCTAATTGTTCTACATATTTAATAATCGAATCTTTTATTTCTGTTAATCTTTCCATTTTATCCCCCGTTAAATTTTATATAATAGAAATAATAGCTGCAATTCATAGGAAATTGCAGCTATTTATTAAATTTGTATCTACATTAATAACATCATAACAAAGCCAAACATCATTTCTTCATATGGTTGCATTTTAGCAGCCATAACATCATCTAGTTTTTCATCTATTTCTGGATGATCTTCTTTGTATTCTTCCCA
>NZ_JCANUR010000028.1:0-15429 GCF_059569055.1 Sporacetigenium mesophilum DSM 16796
TCCCAATTGTTTTTAATTATATTAAGTTATCAAAAATAAAGAAACACACATTTTACTGTGTATCTCCTTAATTCTATATCTAATTAGTTTTTTTGTCATTATTTTTATTATTTTCTTTTTTATCTTCTTTCTTAACTTCTTTTTCTTCTTTTTTAATTTCTTTTTCTTCTTTCTTAACTTCTTTTTCTTCTTTTTTAATTTCTTTTTCTTCTTTCTTAACTTCTTTTTCTTCTTTCTTAATTTCTTTTTCTTCTTTTTTAACTTCTTTTTCTTCTTTTTTATTCTTATTTCCTGTATTTACATTATTAATTTCAATTATAATTTTATTTTTAGTATTATTTTTATCATTATTCTTCTTATTATTTTTTTCATCTTCCTTAACATCAATTAAACTAACCTTAGAAATTTCATTAACATTATTGTTTTGAATAGTTTCATCAATTTTTTTAATATCTTCACTTGAATTATTTATAATATCATTTCTTTTTATTTCTTCTTTTTTATCAATTTCTGTTTTTTCAATATTATTATATGAATTATTTCTATTGTCAGTTTCTTTATCTATAACATAATCTATGCTTTTCTTTTCCAGGTTTTCTTTGAATTTCTCTATATCTATTTTACTTGCAACATTACTATTATTTTTTATTTCTACTAATAAATTCTCTTTATTATCAATCTCTTTTGATGCATTAATTATTTGAGTTAAACCATTATTAATATCTTTATTATTTAATTTTAAAGACTCCATTATATCGCTACATTCTTGTGTATTGTGAAATATCTTTATTATTTTATTAAATATATTAGTATAAATTTTTGCATCTATATTGTCAAGTTTAACAATTACTGAATTAGCTGGATTATAGTAAGCATATGAAGTACCTGCTAAGGCTACGCATAAAAATATAGAAGCTGCAGAAACAAAATATTTAATATTTTTATGTTTTTTATAAGCTATTCCAGTATATATCTCTCCTATTGCAGGTTTCTTATGTGTAATTTTAACTTTCTCAAATTCACCGCTTTGAGTCATTATGTAGGCTATATTGCCTTTGACCTGCATGACTATACCAGTTTTAGTTCTCACTATCTATCACCTCACTTTTTAGTTTAATATTTAAATAAGATCTAATATAGTTGTAGTTTTTATTAGATATTATTATTATTAAAACTAATATATATCTTCTCCACTTTTCTATATACTTTCTGTTTTTACCAGTTAAAATAATTATTTGTTTTACAGGCAACCTCTTTTTATTTTTTATATGCTCTACAATAGAATTATCTTTAATACATCTAAATACCATATTCAAAATTTCATCTCTAGTATCTCTATGCGATGGAGATGATTCTACAAGGTCTGAAAAACTAAGTTGGTAATCTAGAAGTTCATCCGACAACATTTTAATTTCTTCTTCTCTTAATTTATTTTCTATCTCTTTTTCATATTCACTTAAGGATAATTTATTATCTATATAATCGTGCTCATTATCATCATCGTTTTCAAAAACTAAATAATCATTATTTTTTCCTTTTCTAAAAAAGTCTATAAGAGCATTTCTTATAACTACTTTTGCATAGGAAAAGAAATTTCCTTTGCCATTTTTATAATTTTCACAAGCTGTATTAAATGCTATAAGAGCAATACTTAATTCATCATCATTTTCCCAGCATAATCTTTTTTTACATACATTGTTTGCTGTATTTTGGACAAATGTCTTATTTTCAGCTATAAATTTATCTCTGTCTTTGTCAACTAGCATAGTGATTTAAGACACCACCTTCCCTCAAATAATATATACGAGTATATCAGTTTTTTTTAGTGGGTATAAAAAAATATTTTTTCCTATAAATACCTACAAAATACAAAATTATTTACGTAAATATTAATAACACTAAGTTAGATTATAATATTGGCGTAAAATATATGTCTATGAATTAAATTAAAATAAGGAGGCTGATACTAAGTATAAAAATTTATTAAGTTTAACCCAAGGTAAAAATTTATTTTAAAAGTGTGTATATTAAAAAAATGATTGCCCTTGCCCACACTTGGTAAATCATCTTGAAAAATTTATACACACTTTATTTTTTTGCAATTAAAAAAGCCTATATAGGCTTTTAATAAATTACTTATTTGTTTTTAATAACAACGTTTTTATGTCCCTTTCTTTTATTATTACCGATAATATACTTTTTAGAGTCACAACTGTAATAGGTCCTAAAATCAGCCCTGTAGCTCCTATTAATTTAAATCCTACATATATTCCCATTAAAGTTAACAACGGATTAACTCCAATTTGACTACCTATTATTTTAGGTTCTATCATTTGTCTTATTATAAGTATTAAAGCCCATAATACAATTAATGAAACCCCTATATATAAATTACCTAGTAATAATTGATATACTGCCCATGGAAGAATAATAACTCCTGTTCCTAACACTGGAAGTAAATCTACAATAGCAATTATTATTGCTAATACAATTGCATGGTCTATTCCTATTATAGAAAGTCCAATAAATAACTCTGTAAATGTTATAGAAACTATTATTATGTATGCTCTTGTTAATTGAACTATGGATCCAAAAACATTATTTTTTATACTACATATATTTGTATACCATGGTTTGGGCAACTGAGTTCTTGTCCAATTAGTTATATTATCTCTATAACTTGATATGAAATAAGTTGACATAATTGTCGCTATAATAAATAGCAAAATTTCTGGAAATGAACTTGCCGTATTAAATGCACCTTTTAAAATTACATCAGTTATTTTTATTACATTACTAAGTAGATTATCAAGTAACCCATTTATATTTTTTATTATTTGTTTATATAACTCCAAATACTCTGGGCTTATATCTTTATTAGATAAATTATTTATTGCAACGTAGGCTTGTTCTACAAATTGAGGAACGTTATACAATAGACCTCTTACTTGCTTGACTATATTAATAATAATATTTGTAATAACAAAACCAATAACTCCTAAAATAATTACTATACTTAATGCTACAGATGCTTTTCTAGGAATTTTAACTTTATTAACTAAAAATCGTATAATAGGCTCTATAAGTAAGGATAATATAAAAGCCAAAATAAATGGAGCAATATACGGAACAGATTTATAAATAACTACTAAACCTATTATTAATCCGGCAATTATTCCTAGCAATCTTTTTAACTTTTTTACATCTAAAACATAGCTTTTCTCCATAAGATTACCTCCTATATATTTACAATAACAATCTCAAGCGGAAAAACTATCTGAGAAAGGTTTATATAAATTTAGTATACACCATTGTTATTTTAAATTATATCAAATATTTCTTCAAGAGATATTCCATAAATTACAATTTTGTTATAAGTTAAGTTTTAAAATACTATTTAATGAGCTTATATCTAAAAGTATAAGCCCATTTTTTTATTAAACTTTTCTATGATTTACTTGTATTCTCAATTATTCCTACATTACCATAAGCTCTACTGATAGCACTATACATTATAATACCTAATATACAATTTATTATACTTGCTGGTAATACTACAGTAACAAATAATACACTGAACTTAGCTGGAAGGCCTGCTATATAAAAAGCAATTAATAAAAACACCGATCCACTAATTATAGTACCCACTATCGTACTTAATACAATTTTAGTTTTGTTGCTTTTTAGATGCTTTAAAGATTTTAAAAATAAAAACATAAAATTCACAGTTATTATTTTATCTAAAAGGTTAGGTATCTGACCTCCTGGAAATCCTGTAGTAGCTGCTGATATTAACCCTGCTACTATTCCTGCACAAATACAAGATTTATAATCATCATTTATAATCAATATTATAAGTAGTACAGCCAATAAAAAATCAGGCTTCATTCCTAAAACAATAGGTGGAGTTATCTGATGAAGAACTGCTCCTAACGCTAAAAATACTGAATTTAAAACCATCTTTTTTGTATTCATATTTACCAATCCCTTCAATAATAAATTTTAGTATATCTTCTAAATTAATAATTGTATTTTTAGATATAGTTCACAGCATATCATCACCTCCTTCGTTTTCTTGTAATTAAAAAACGCCCTCTACATAGCTAAGCTATATAGAGGGCGATATATACATACCGTGGTACCACCTCTGTTGGTTTTCTATTAAATAGAACAACCCACTTATTCTGGTACGAGATAAAAATCTGATACCATATCCTTTTAACGGCGGAACCCGGGCAGCATACTAGTATAAAAATACGTTCAACTAACCTCTCGTAAGTCCATTCAATATAACCTATCGTACTGGCTCTCACCATCTCCAGCTCTCTGTAACAACGCAGTAATACCTACTACTCTTACTCAACGATTTTTAATATTTTATTGTAATATTATGTATATTATTTATTTTAATAAATGTTACAACTTTTCGAATTATTTGTCAATACTTTTGTATAATCTATTAGCATTCATATGATACTTATACATTATTTCAAAATAAAATCTTTTTTCATCATCTAAAATATTTTTCATTTTATTAAAAAATCTAAAACACTTATCTATATACTTATAGTCATTTGGTTTTATAGGTAGAAAACATTGTACGTTATCTCCATAGCTTTTAGATGGTCCATCTTGCAATTCATTGTCATTTGATGGATTATAAATCCATCTATTAATATATATACTAAAATAATTAAAATAGTATTCTATTCTTAATTTATTGTCTTTATTTTTATTAAAATCTTCAATTTTCTTAGTTCTTATTGCTTCGGACATCATCCCATAGAAAAATTTCTCTAACTCATCTGATAAGTCAGTTATTTTATAATGATAATTTATTGATTCCTCGCTAAACTTTTCAGTTATAGAATCTCTACATCTAACATCTTGAATGTGTTCATATTTTTGTATATCTAAAAACATTTAAAAGCCTCCTATTCTAATAACTATATAAATATAAAAGAGTCCTATCTATTTTGATAGTCCTCTTTACATTTTCTCTCTTTTAAGTTTTTTTAATACATAAGGATAATCACCTAATATTGCATTTTGTAAATCATTAATCATTTTTTTGTCTTTATCTACTATCCATCTACCATTTTTTTTATTATAAGTTAGTTGTAATTTAACTTTATTTTCTATATATGGTGCCTTTGGGTCATTTATATTATCCATAACCCTATCTGTCATTTTATCAAAGTTTTTCTTTTTTATTTTTATATAAGTTTTTCCATCAGAAATATGGCTTCCTTCTTTTACAGAATAATACTTAGCTATATCTGAATAAGATTCTTTTAGCGTGTATTTTGAATCAATAGTTTTTATATTTACAATTACACTTGCTTTGTCATCTTTGGTATTAATAGAAACTATATTATACTCTATTTTAGAAGTAACAGTTCTTAATAGATCCAATGCCTTTGATGGATTTGGCACATCACTTTGCAAATTTTGTGATATATATTCACTTATAACGTCTTTATCAGTCTCTGACATATAGTCTTCAATTTCACTAATTCTAAACTCTTTTATGGCTTCTAAATATCCATTTACTGAGTCCTTGATACTTTGGCTTGGCGTGCAGCCTACTATAGTTAATAATATAGTAATAAATAATATTATAGCGTAAAATTTTTTTGTCATGTTATGTCCTCCTTTTGAGAGTTTACTATATTATGTATATAATATTAACACTATAACACTATATATATTTGTAGTCAATTATGACCAGAAAAAAACACTTATTGTATGCAATAAACCCATACAATAAGTGTTTTTATTTATTATTATTTACAGCCGCAGTCATCTCCGCAGCCACATCCACCTTCACCATGATCATGTCCATGTCCACACCCACAGCCATGTTCGTGATTGTGCTCGTGGTCATGTTCAGGAGGATTTGCTAACATATGTTGTAGCTCTTGAACCATTTGGTCATAGTTTGGCATTTTTTCATCTATATAGTATTCTCCAGTTGCCTCATCATGTCTTATTAATAATAAATTGTCTTTATTAGCTAAAACTATTCTTCCTGCTGTAACAACTTGGTCAAAGTATCCTAATTTATCTATTGTTTCGTCAAGTTCCCCAGATTCTATATCTAGTGAAGCATTTTCTTCTAAACATTCAATTATCATAATTGGATTATAAAAATCTTCTTCATCTATATAACTTACTAATATATCTATAGTTCCTTCCTCATTTTCTTCAAAATCAACTAAAGATACATCTAATTCTATACCTTTTTCAGGAACTTTAAGCTCATTTTTTAAATAATTTAACATTTTTTCACGTACCATCTCTTTAGACATTTTAATTGCTCCTCTCATATATGTAATAATTATTATTTGTTATTATTATTTACCATTTTATTAATTAGTATATAGATTAAACCAATATTTTACAATAATTAATTCTAATGTCCTAATATTTAAAAAAAGTGTAACCTCATATCGAGAAGTTACACTTTTCATCTAAACTACAATTACATCACCACACCCGTTATTTGTAGCTATAGCTTTTAACATTTTCATATATTCATCATTAGGAGATATTGATTTTAGTTTATTTTCTCTAACCCCTATAGGTCTATACTTAATTATTTTATAACGTATATTTTGATCAATAGATGATACTAGTTTGCTTATATTATCTACATTATATTCATTATCTAATATATTAGGAACTATAACAGTTCTTATTTCATATAACTTTCCTATAGAACCTAAGTACTTAGCATTTTTTAGTACTATTTCATTGTCCATTCCTGTTAGGAATTTATGCTCTTTAGGCTTAAATGACTTAATATCTAACATAACACTGTCTATTAGGCCTATTAGTTCTGTATCATTTGAAAAATCATAACTTCCATTTGTATCAACAAAAATACTAAGATTTGTCTTTTTTATTTCTCTAAAAAATTCTACAAGAAAGTCTCTTTGTAAAGTACACTCTCCACCGGATACAGTTATTCCTGAAATAAACGTCTTGTATTTTAAAATTTCATTTACTAGTTCTTCTACACCCATTTTCATAACTTTAGGGCTACTACTATTTTTGCATCCTTTTAAGCAGTAATCACAGTTCTTACAGTTATTTTTATCATATTTTATTTCTTTTGACTCTAAGCTCAGACAATTGTAATTACATGAATTTATACATGCTCCACAGCTATTACATATATTTATAGTTTCTGGATTATGACAATAAAGACAATCAAAATTACACCCTTGAAAAAACACTATACTTCTATTTCCAGGACCATCTACAGAGCTAAATGGAAGTATTTTATTAATTATAGCTTCCATCATTATCTTACCTTTCTTTCTAATATCTTGCTGTTTTTAACAGCTCCAAGTCCTAAAGCAACTGTATCTTGTAAAACCTGCTCTCCTTTGTTTAATTTTTCTATGTCAGATTTTTTTACTAAATAGCCAGTTATTCTTATTACATCTGCATCACTAGAATACAATGAGAAATATCTCATTCCATTATTAAATGCTCCATTTATTATATCTAGTATATACTCTGGATTATTATTAGTTGTCATATCAAATGGGAATATATCACCTATTCCTGATGGGAAATATTTATGAAATCTTGAACTTTGAAGTAAATGAACAAAAATTTCTGGCTCTTCTCCTATAGGTATTCTGCACCCTGGGCTAGTACCTTTATCACTTTCTATTCCAACTTGCGCATGTAATACAAAGTTTCCTTCTGATATATTACAATATTGATTTTCATGTTTTTTAACTTCTTCATTTAATTTTTCTATTATTTTTACACCTAAATCATCAGCTGTTTTGCTATGTCCAAATCTATCATTTTTATTTGTAGCATTAAGTAAGTTGTTAACACACTCAGCAAGTCCTATTAGCCCAAACATAGCAGTAAATTTATCTTTACTTATAAGACCTTCTTTAGATAAGAAATTACTTTCAAAAAAATTACTTTCTTCAACTATAAATTTTATTCTTTCATCTATATAAGAATTCATGAGTCTTACTGCATTTGGAAGTACATTTTCTAAGAAATCTTCTACATTATTAGATTTATTACTTAGCTTATTTAAGTTCATTCTAACTAATGTATAGCTTCCTCCACCAATGTTAAGTCCATTATAACAACTTACTATTGCATAGTCTCCATTTAAGTCTTTTCTAAATATCTCATCATTGGCAAAACTCGGTTTTGCAGTTTTTAAAGCTGTTTTTATACTTTCTATAGCTAATTCTTTTGGAGTTTCCTTTGAATATTTCAATGTTATATTTGGAATTGCATTTTCAAGTTCTCTTTCTGCTTTTAAGATAATTCTCGCTGCCTTAGAATCACTAGGCCCTATATTACCATGACAAAAAGAATCTGTTACAGTTCTATCTATATGAGTTAAAAATAATTTTATCGCTTTATAAGCTTCTTCTTCATCTACTATAAAAGGCTCCAATAATGTATCTATATTTCCTATATATACGGGAAAAGATGTTATTGATGGAACGTGTTTGTATAAAATAAGTAGATTATTAACAGCTTCCCATATATCATTTGGAGGATTTAACTTTAGAAATTCACTTCCTTGTTTCATAAACCTTTCATAATCAGCAACTATATATCTAGGTCTATAAGGTGCATTTCCTTCATTTAAATCACATATTATACCTTCTTCTCTATAATTTTGAACTTCATCACTTATATTTAATATATTTAAACTATTTTCAGCTTCACGAGCTAAATTTAGTACCTTTTGTTCATATGTTGTAGTTTTATCTTTTATAATACTTAATACGTTGTTCACAATATCACTCCTTTGAAAATATTTTTTATAGGTAAAGGGGAGTGATTATTATAGTACGCTATAATTTTGTCACTCCCCTTTATTATATAATTATTTTATGTAATCTTTATATTCTTTTTCTGTTGATGGAACTTTTACTTCACCAGTTTTTATCTTCTCTTCTTGTTGTTTTACAAAATCTAATATGTCTTTAGATACAAGTTTTTCTGTAGTTGGAGCTAGTCCTACTGCACCTTCTTCTAAACCATATATTTTAGCTTGTCCACCACCAAATTTATTATCCTTTAATTCTTTAGCTGTTTCAAAAACACCAACGTCAACTCTCTTCATAGCTGAAGTTATAACATTATTTGGTGCTAAATCATTTTGGTCTCTATCAACACCTATAGCATATTTATTATTTTCTTTTGCTGACTCTATAGAACCAGTTCCAACATTTCCTGCTGCTATAAATATTATATCTGTACCACTTGCATACATTTGATTTGCTATTGACTTACCTTTTGCAGCATCAGAGTATGAGTTTGCATATTGAGTTATTGCTTCTGCTTTTGTATTAGCATCCTTAACACCAGCCATATATCCATATTGGAATCTAGCTATAACTGGAGACTCCATACCACCTATAAACGCTACTTTATTTGTTGTAGTCATTTTTCCTGCAACTAATCCTACTAAATACGATGCGTCTTTTTCATTAAATAATATACATTTTAAGTTTTCTGGAATTTCTTTTCCTTCTTCTTCGTAGTTATGGTCTATAATAGCAAATTTTTGTTCTGGATAATCCTGTGCTGCTTGATAAACAGCATCTGCCATTTTGTATCCAACACCTATTATTAAGTCATTTTCATTATCTACCATAGTTTCTATGTTTGTTACATAGTCAGAATCCTGTTTTGATTCTAAGTAGTTTACTTCTACTCCTAATTCTTCTTCAGCTTTTTCTAGACCTTCCCAAGCTGATTGATTATAAGATTGGTCATTTACTCCACCAACATCTGTTATCATACCAATTTTAATATTTTCATCACCACTTGCATTATCTGTGTTACCTGTACATCCTGTAAGTATAGATACCCCAAGTACAGCAGTTAAAACAATACTACCAATTTTCTTTTTTAATTTCACTTAATTACACATCCTCTCTTTTTGTCGAAAAATCGATTTCACACTCGAATTATATCAAATTTTGGATATTTCATCAATATGATATTTAAATATTATATTTTTAACAATATTTGTGCAATTAAAAAGGTCGCAAATTGCAACCTTAGTTTATTATAATTTTAGTTTTGGAAGGTATATAAAAATAAATCCATTTTGCATTATCTGTAGCTAGTCTTATACATCCTAGACTTAAATTTAACCCTAACCTATCATCTTTTATTGTTACTTGATCCAGATTATATAGTATAGAATGATAAAAATAATCGTCAAAAATTTGAGTTACATATCTTACCGAATAGGTTCCACCTAAGTAAACAGGATATTTTTCTCCTACCTGATATACTCCTACTATAGTCTTATTTGTTTCTTTTCCTATGGTAGATAACCATTTAAATTTTAATTCCCACTTATCATCTATTTTTTCAAAGACATAGGTGTGTCTATTACTAAGCTTTGTATATAAAAGATACTTTGTAAGACTAGTAATATTGTTATCATTCAAATAGTTTAATAAATCTTTATCTTCTTGTAAAACTATATCATCACTTAGATAATTATTTGATACATAACCTACTAAATCGTTGTATTTTATATTAGCCCATTCACCTTGAGTTGATAAAACTTCTACTTGTTCTCCTCTTGGGATAGCTTTTATTACTTGATGATTAGTTCCTGGACCTTTTCTAACATTTAATGAAGACGCATTTACAAATTTAAATATAGAAATCACCTCCTATATTATTCTATTAAATAATATACTTAATATTAATAATTTGAATATATTATTTAATAAAAGGCTAAATATCTAAATTTACTTTAATAGTCATAATGTTAGAGTTTTATATAATTAATCCATTGCAATTTTTGTCGAAATCTGTTATTATATCTTTAGTGGTTATCCCCCTGATAACCTTAATTTCTCTATTTCAAATACCCCTTTGAATAGAGCCAATAATTAGGCCTTACTTCTTAGAAGTAAGGCCCTTTTTTTAATAATCCCATTTATTAACTTTTAATGTTCCATTACCTTTAAACATAATTAAATCATCATTTTTATTAGGATATACACGACTAGTAAAAACTTCTTCTCCATTATTTATAAAAATTTCTATTGATGACGAATCTGAGAATATATGTACTTTATCTAATTTACTTATTTTTATAGATTTATCTTTTCTTCCATATCCACTATTACCAAGTGAAATAGTAACTTCATTACTTATATCATTATATATAACATCAATTTCTTTTCTTAATTTTATTTCAAAACAACCTTGTACACCTCTAGTGTCTACTATCATTTCATATACTTCGCCTTTTAGGTTTTCATCTATAATAATTCCATTTAAGTTTATTTCTTTTTCTAGTTTATTTTTTCTAAGTATTTTAATTTCTTCTACAGGTACTTGGAATACTTTTTCTTCATATAATTTTATTTCTCTCGGTATTGATAAGGCATTTTTCCAACCTCTATATACAGTAGGGTCCGTGTATTTATTGTGTTCTTCATAACTTCCCATACAAGCTATTAATATATTTCTTCCCTTGCTATCCTTATATACATTAGGCAAATAAAAATCATGACCATTGTCTAAGGTGCTAAACCCAGAGTTTTTATAAATATAACTATTCAAATTTAATTCACCTACATAGTATCCAGTTGAATAAACCTCATTATTTTCACTATTCTTTTTATATAAAGATAAAATAAGTATATGTTTGCCATCAACTTTTAGTATATTAGGTGATCTTAACAATATATCATCCTCAATCTTATCTATATTTATATTAGATAGAAAATTCCACTTTATTAAGTCCTTAGATTTGTATAAAAGTAATTCTATATTATTAGAGGTTGTTTTTCCTCCTATTACCATATAGTACTTTTCATTTTCTTTCCATACATATGGATCTGTTATTTCATGAAACGAATCTAATATTGTATTATATGACTCTAATATTTCATCAGAAGCTTCGGATATAATATCTGTACTTTTAAGAACTATTCTTTGATTTTCAAAATCTATTCCATCTTCACTTAATATATGTCTTATATTTTGTACACCTGGTTGTTTGTCGTTAGAAGTATAGAATATGTTCATATTCCCACTCTCTACTAATATTGAACCAGAGTATACACTATCTATATCGTAATTTCCACAAGGATATAGTTGTATACTTACATCATTCCAGTTCATCAAGTCTTTTGAACTAATATGAGCAATGAAATTCATCCCATCTTTAACTCCAAATGGTGAGTATTGATAAAAAATATGATGTTCATTATTAAATTCACAAATTCCATTTGAAGCATTTAACCATCCTGTAGGTGGCATTATATGATATTTCAATTTCCAGTTATCACTATGTTTATCATCAGTATTTAACTTTATAAATCCCTTTATAGTATCATTAACTTCTTTGTTCAAATTATCCATTAGTACCCCCTAAAAAATTACGATACCGATTTCCTAAAAACAAAATAAAAACGAAGAAGATAATTATAACAATTAAATTCTTCGCTTCTTTTATTTTACACTATATATCGATTAAATTCCATACCTTAATTTCTTTTTTGACTTTTTATTTAGAAGATATTATGTTTTTAACAACTTTATAAGCCTCTTCTTTAGAAGGTATATGATTATAGTTGGTTTGTTTAACGTTTCTTAGCGTTTCGTCAGATTGTTCAGTTAGTATATTCCATACATTGTTTTCTTTTACCATATCTATTTTTATATTATTTTTCTTTAAATACCATATATAATGGTCTTCTTTGATTTTATTATATTCCCAATCTAGACCTTCTTCTATACTACCTAAGTCGTTTATTATTTCAATAACTGAATCATATCTATTATCTAGTCTTATTGCCAAAGATTTTTCTATTATAAATCTTAACTTATCTGGTATATGAGGTAAATACATATTTCTCTGTGGAAACTGCCCATACATTATTCCTAATTTTAATTTGTCTAAATCTTTATATATGCTCATTTGTTTATCATACTCTTCATTGCCATTACACATTCTGTATAATGTTGTTCCTATCTGATATATATCAACTTTAGTTGTTATATTAGTAGTTGTGCATTGTTCTGGAGCTATATGCTTATAATATACATTTCTAAGTTTTGCCATTCCATAATCATTTAGCCACCTAGATGATCCAAAATCTGCTAGAATAGCCTTATTTGCATCATTTATCAATATATTAGTAGGCTTTATATCACAATGCATAAGGCCTTTTGTATGAAGATAATGAACAGCTGATAAAAAATCCAGAGAATACTTTATTATTTCTCTTACTGTTAAGCATCTATTATTTAATATATTATTTAAAGAACCTCTCTTGTAATATGGCATTGTTATATATATATATTCATTATCATATGAACCATGAACTATGTTTACTATATTCGGGTGACTTGTACTATATATTTTTTTAGCTTCGGTAAAATAACTTAATGGATTATGAAAATTAGTCTTTTTTATTTGCTTCAATATAAAATATGTTCCTAATTGAGGATCTTCTACTAAAAATAAATTTGAGTTAGATCCTTCAGAATTTAGTTTTTTTATAACTTTTAAATTTAATTTTGTACAGATTTCCATATCTCTACCCCACTAGTCGAAAGTAATTCTTGTATTACACCTTCCAACTTTATTAAATTTATTATATTTTCATCTTTTATATCTTTTTCAATTATTTTTAGACTTGCACTTTGAATATTATATTGATTTATTTCAGAAATAAGAGTATTTCTTATAAAACTTAACTTATCTGGAATATCTAAAGCTTTAGGCACTACTAGTTTTGAAGAGTATATAATTTCTTTATTATACTGTAAATTTTTTGATATTGTATAATATATCTCCTCTGGAGAAAGATTTATTCCTATATCTACCATGATGATACATCTCCTTAAAAATACGTCATACAAAATTATATGTATTTACTAAGGCATATGTTCATTATACTAAATTTTCAATTTCTTCTTTAAGCTTCAAAAATAATTTAGCAGTAGCTAATGTATCGCTAGCTGCTCTATGGGCCTGCTCGTTTATTATATTATAATACGCACATGCAGTTTCTAGTTTTTTATTCTTACCCTTATAATTTTTGTTTTTTTTCAACAATTCTAAAGTACATATAAAATTTGTTATAGGTTCTAGATTTTGCCTTTCTAAATAATAATTTAAGAACTTCAAATCGAACTTTGCATTATGTGCTATTATAGTTTTATTTCCTATATAATCTCTAAAATTAGGTAAAACTTCTTCTATAGATTTTTCATTCATTACCATTTGATTAGTTATCCCTGTTATTTCAGTAATGAATTCTGGTATATAAGATTTAGGTTTTATAAGTCTTGAATAGTTTTTTATTATTGCATTTTGAGTTATTTCTGTTATTCCTATTTCTATTATTTCACAACCTTTATATGGGTCAAGCCCAGTTGTTTCTAAGTCTACAACTACATAATTGTTCATATCATATCTCCTATTAGTACATATTTATTATTTTTTAAAATCTAATCTTGATTTTAATTTTAACAAATTCTTCAATAAAGTTAAATCTAATATTTCCTATATATGATAACGTTTTTTCGATGACCTTTTTCGACATTTTTCAACTTTTTATTGAAATTTGTATTAAAATGTATTAATATATAATTATTATTACTATTTATTGAACGGTAAAATTTTATATTTGAGGTGGTAATTGTGTTTTTAAATCTCGAAAAATCATCTTTGTCTTCAAGTGAAATAAAATTAGAATACACTACGATTAATTATTATAATTATAACGTATCTCAAGACGGTGTATTTGATCCTGCTAATAACTACCGTTTTTATGTAATGTTAAGTGGTGAAATAGAAGTATGTTTAAATGATAAAGATAAAATTACATTTAATCAGAATCAATTTATTATAGCTGAACCTAATTCATTTTTTAATATGCATATTGAAAAAAATACTAAGTTGTTTTGCTTTGATATAGCTGATGAAATTATAAATAATATTTCTCGTAAAGTATCTTTAGATATCGATAATATAAAAGATTCTTTAAAAAATTCTAAACTACATCTACAAGATCTATCGCAGAATATGACGTTGTCTACGTTAAATGTATTTAACACTTACTTTTCATACGATGAAGATAAGTCCTTTTTATTAGATATATACATTCAAGAACTTATATATTATACTTTTAAAAAATTAAACTTGTCAATTTACTAAAAACAAAACCCTTAAGCTAATACTTAAGGGTTTTATTTTTATCTTCTTGATTTTGGACCTCTTCCTAATGGCGATGTTCCTGTTCCCCCACCTTGTGGCGATGTTCCTGTTCCTCCTCCTAGTGGTGATGTCCCTGTTCCTCCTCCTAGTGGCGATGTCCCTGTTCCTCCTCCTAGTGGCGATGTCCCTGTTCCTCCTCCTAGTGGCGATGTCCCTGTTCC
>NZ_JCANUR010000029.1:0-14844 GCF_059569055.1 Sporacetigenium mesophilum DSM 16796
TAGAATTAATATCACCAATAGCTATAGAAGAAGGATTAAAATTCTCTATAAGAGAAGGCGGAAGAACAGTAGGAGCTGGAGTTGTTGCTACTATAATGGAATAGTACGATTTTATCTCTGAAATAAGATATCAAAAGAGAAGGGGTTTATCCTTCTCTTTTTTTAAACATAATAATAAACAAAAACATTGACATGCCTACAATTTTATGATAACTTATACAAGGTGATGATTCAAAATTAAGAAATTATCTAAGATGATAAAAGACTTAACAATATATATTGGATTACGAAGTTGGAGGTGTAGCAGATGAGAGTTAAGATAACTTTAGCATGTACAGAATGTAAGCAGAGAAATTATAATACTACTAAAAACAAGAAAAACAACCCAGATAGAATAGAATTACAAAAATACTGCAGATTCTGCAAAAAGCATACTACTCATAAAGAAACAAAATAGTTAATTAAGGATGTGAGTATGGAATGGCTGCCCATGCAAATCAAAACACGAATGCAAAAAAAGAAAGATTTAGTTTCAAAACATATGTAAAAGAAACGAACTCAGAACTAAAAAGAGTTACATGGCCGACTAAGAGTGAACTTTTAAAGAGCACAGGGGTAGTTTTAACTGTATGTATTTTGTCAACTATCTTAGTGTGGGCTGTAGACAGTATACTGTCAGGTATACTGAAGCTTATACTAAAATAGATAAAAAGGAGAAATAAGATATGTCAGAGTTACAACAACCAAGATGGTATGTCGCTCATACTTATTCAGGACATGAGAATAAAGTTAAGGCTACTATTGAAAAGGCTGTACAAACAAGAAGTATGGAAGACTACATATTAGAAGTAGTTGTTCCTACTGAAGATGTTGTAGAAACTACTAAGAGTGGTAAAGAAAAAATAAGACAAAGAAAAGTATTTCCAGGCTACGTTTTATTAAAGATGATAATAACAGATGAATCTTGGTACGTAGTAAGAAATACAAAAGGCGTTACAGGCTTTGTAGGGCCTGGATCTAAACCAGTACCTTTAAGTGAAGAAGAAGTTATATCTATGGGCATTGATAAAGCTACTCAAAAGGTAGCAAGTAATAATATTAATGTTGAAATAGGAGAAACAGTTAAAGTTACAGAAGGTCCTTTTGAAGGGTTTATGGGAAATGTCCAAGAAATAAACCTGGAAAAAAAGAAATTGAAAGTTGTAATATCAATGTTTGGTGGTAGAGAGACTCCTACTGAATTGGAGTTTAATCAAATAGAAAAAATATAATTTATATAGATTTGAGGAGGTGCGCTCGATGGCTAAAAAAGTTATAGGTCAAATAAAATTACAAATAAACGCAGGAAAAGCTACACCAGCACCACCAGTTGGACCAGCATTAGGACAACACGGTGTTAATATAATGGGATTCTGTAAAGAATTTAATGCTAAAACTGCAGATCAAGCTGGATTAATAATACCAGTTGTTATAACAGTATATCAGGATAGATCTTTCACTTTCATAACTAAAACTCCACCAGCTGCAGTTTTAATAAAGAAAGCTATAGGGATCGAATCAGGTTCAGGAGAACCAAACAAAAAGAAAGTTGCAACAATATCTGCAGCTAAAGTAAGAGAAATAGCTGAATTAAAAATGCCTGACTTAAATGCAGCTACAGTTGAAGCAGCTATGAGTATGATAGCTGGAACTGCAAGAAGCATGGGTGTTGTAGTAGAAGACTAATTTTAAAATTGACGATATGTTTTTGTACCCGATAGATAAGTGGGAGGTACTAAACCGAAATTACCACAAGGAGGTATATTAAAATGGCTAAAAAAACAAAAAAATACTTAGAAGCTATAAAGCAAGTAGATAGAATGAGATTATATGATGCTTCAGAAGCATTAGAATTAGTTACAAACATAGCTACTGCTAAATTTGATGAAACAGTAGAGGCTCACGTTAAGTTAGGTGTTGACTCAAGACATGCTGATCAACAAGTTAGAGGAGCTGTTGTATTACCACACGGAACAGGAAAAACTAAAAGAGTTTTAGTTTTTGCTAAAGGTGAAAAAGCTAAAGAAGCTGAAGTAGCTGGAGCAGACTTTGTAGGAGCAGAAGAATTAGTTGCTAAAATACAAGGTGAAAACTGGTTCGAATTTGATATAGTTGTTGCTACTCCAGATATGATGGGTGTAGTTGGAAGATTAGGTAGAGTGTTAGGTCCTAAAGGATTAATGCCAAACCCTAAATCAGGAACAGTTACATTTGATGTAGCTAGAGCTATAGAAGAGATAAAAGCTGGTAAAGTTGAATATAGATTAGATAAAACTAACATAATACACGTTCCAATAGGAAAGGTTTCTTTTGGTAAAGAGAAATTAGCTGATAACTTTGCAACATTAATGGATGCAGTTATAAAAGCTAAGCCATCTGCTGCAAAAGGACAATACCTAAGAACTGTTACAGTAGCGTCTACAATGGGACCTGGTGTAAAAGTGAATCCTGCTAGAGTTAATGACTAATTAAAAAGTCTTGACATAGATTGTAGAATTTGATAACATATTAGATGTTAATCTTAAAAATAAATAATTACCGTAGACAGTAGGTGCTATAAGCTTAATATCCTACCGAGGATTCGAAAACTTTGAATTTTGAAGATAAGAAGCTTTTGTGTGTCTGCAGTTAGTGGATATGCAAAAGCTTTTATAAAGTCACGGTGACTATATAATCGCAATAGGTGAAGGAGGTGCACACCTGGATGTTAAAAAAGGCAATGGAATCAAAAGGACATGTTGTTTCAGAAATAACTGAAAAACTTCAAAAATCTTCTTCTGCAATAGTTGTAAACTACAAAGGTTTAACAGTTGAAGAAGTTACTGAATTAAGAAATAAATTCAGAGAAGCAGGCGTTGACTACAAAGTATACAAAAACACTTTAGTTAGAAGAGCAGCTAAAGAAGTTGGTATAGAACAATTCAATGATGAATTATTAGTAGGAACAAATGCTATAGCATTTGGATATGAAGATCCAGTTGCTCCAGCAAGAATAGTAAGCGACTTCATAAAAACTCATCCTAAGATGGAGTTAAAGATGGGTGTTGTAGAAGGTGAATTCTACGATCAAAACCAAATAGTAGAATTATCTAATATACCATCAAGAGAAGTTCTTATTGCAAAATTACTTGGCAGCTTAAAAGCTCCAGTATCAAACTTTGCATACTTATTAGATGCTATGATAAAGAAACAAGAAGAACAAGCTTAATTTGCTAACTTCTTCTATACTATTAAAAAAATTTAAATGATAAATTTCGGAGGTGCTAAAAATGACTATAGAACAAATATTAGAAGCTATAGAGAATATGAAAGTTTTAGAATTAAATGAATTAGTTAAAGCTGCAGAAGAAAAATTCGGTGTTTCTGCTTCTGCTCCTGTAATGATGGCTGGTGCTGCTACTGCTGCTGTTGAAGAAAAAACAGAGTTCGACGTAATATTAGAAAGCGCTGGAGCTTCAAAAGTTGGAGTTATAAAAGTTGTTAGAGGAATAACTGGATTAGGATTAAAAGAAGCTAAAGAATTAGTTGACAATGCTCCTAAGGCGTTAAAAGAAGGAGTTTCTAAAGAAGAAGCTGACAAGATAAAAGAAGAATTAGAAGCTGCTGGAGCTAAAGTAGAAGTTAAGTAGTTTCATAATAAAAAAGGTGCTTATTAGCACCTTTTTTTAATTACAAGAATATTGTGATTTATCTTGAGTAATTGACTGATTTTTATATTCAACGAAATTATTATTTTATATTTAAAAAATATGGAATTTAAGATTATTATTTTGTGCATAATAAATAATGTGCGTATTATACATATATTTATTAAATTATATTATTGACAAAATGAAATTATGCTTGAATCGCATATAGAAATATGATAAAATTATTAGATGCATTGGAATAAAGAATAGTTTTATTTTTAATTATTGAGAGGTGAAAAGTGAATGCCACATCCTGTCACGATAGGTAAAAGAACTAGAATAAGCTTTTCTAAAATAAAAGAAATAGCTGACGTACCAAATCTTATAGAACTTCAACTAGATTCTTATGAGTGGTTTTTAGATGAAGGGTTAAAAGAAGTGTTTGAAGATATTTCGCCTATAGAAGACTATACTGGAAATCTTATTCTAGAGTTCGTAGATTATTCTTTAGATGAAAAGCCCAAGTACGATATAGAAGAATGTAAAGAAAGAGATGCTACATATTGCGCACCTCTAAAGGTAAAGGTAAGACTTATAAACAAAGAAACGGGAGAAATAAAGGAACAAGAAGTGTTCATGGGAGACTTCCCACTAATGACTGAAAAGGGGACATTCGTAATAAATGGAGCCGAAAGAGTTATAGTAAGTCAGTTAGTAAGATCTCCTGGGGTCTATTACTCTCAAGAAATAGATAAATCAGGAAAAAGATTAATATCATCAACAGTTATACCTAATAGAGGGGCATGGTTAGAGTATGAAACAGATTCTAACGACATAATATCTGTAAGAGTTGATAGAACTAGAAAGCAACCTATAACAGTGCTACTTAGAGCCTTAGGGTTTGGAAGTGATGCAGAGATAATAGACTTATTAGGCGAAGATGAAAGATTAATGGCTAGTTTAGAAAAAGATAACACTAAAACTGCAGAAGAAGGTCTTATAGAAATATATAAGAAGTTAAGACCAGGTGAACCTCCTACAGTAGAAAGTGCTTCATCTTTAATAAATTCATTATTCTTCGACGCAAAGAGATATGATCTTGCTAAGGTTGGTAGATATAAGTTCAACAAAAAATTAGCCTTATGTTATAGAATAATGAATAAAAAAGCAGCTATGGATATAGTAAACCCAGAAACAGGAGAACTGTTTATAAAAGAGGGAGAAAAAATATCTTTAGAATTAGCTAAAGAAATACAAAATTCAGGTATAAATGTAGTTACTGTAATATCTGAAGATGAAAAACCTGTAAAAGTTATAGGTAACCACTTTGTAGATATAGCAGCACATATAAGCTTTAATATAGATGACTTAAATATAAAGGAAAAAGTTCATTATCCAACTTTAAAAGAAATATTAAATGAGTATAGTGATGAAGAAGAAATAAAAGAAGCTATAAAAACTAGAATAAGAGAACTTATTCCTAAACATATAATACTAGATGACATAATAGGTTCTATAAGTTACCAATTTAATATATTCCATGGAATTGGTGGTATTGACGATATAGATCACTTAGGAAATAGAAGAATAAGATCTATAGGTGAACTACTACAAAATCAAGTGAGAATAGGTCTATCTAGAATGGAGAGAGTTATAAAAGAAAGAATGACAGTTCAAGATATGGAATCAATAACTCCTCAAGCCTTAGTTAATATAAGACCTGTCTCAGCAGCTATAAAAGAATTCTTTGGTAGCTCACAATTGTCTCAGTTTATGGATCAAACAAATCCTCTATCTGAATTAACTCACAAAAGAAGATTATCTGCATTAGGTCCAGGAGGTCTTTCAAGAGAAAGAGCTGGATTTGAGGTGCGTGACGTTCATCATTCTCATTACGGAAGAATGTGTCCTATAGAAACGCCAGAAGGTCCAAACATAGGACTTATAAACTCTTTAAGTACTTATTCTAAAATAAACGAATTTGGATTCATAGAGTCTCCTTATAGAAGAGTAGATAAGGAAAAAGGCATGGTAACAAATGAAATAGACTATCTGACAGCTGATGAAGAAGATATATATATAAGAGCTCAAGCAAATGAACCGCTAGATGAAGAAGGTAACTTTGTAAACAAGAGAGTTATATGTAGAACTAAAAACGGTGCAGTTGAAGCTATTCCAGTTAACTTAGTCGATTATATGGATATATCTCCTAAGCAAGTTGTATCGGTAGCTACTGCTATGATACCTTTCTTAGAAAATGACGATGCTAACCGTGCCCTAATGGGAGCAAACATGCAACGTCAAGCAGTTCCTCTAGTTAGAAGAGAGGCTCCTGTAATAGGTACTGGTATAGAATATAGAGCAGCAAAAGACTCTGGGGCTGTTGTAGTAGCTAAGAATTCAGGGGTTATTGATAGAGTAAGTGCAAATGAAATAATTATAAAAAGAGAAGATGGAAATAAAGATAGATATAAACTTCTTAAGTTTAAGCGTTCAAACCAAGGTACTTGTATAAATCAAACTCCAATAGTTGCTAAGGGAGATATAATACAAAAAGGTGATGTTATAGCTGATGGCCCATCTACCGACTTAGGTGAAATAGCTTTAGGAAGAAATACATTTGTAGCATTTATGACGTGGGAAGGTTATAACTACGAGGATGCTATGCTAATAAATGAAAGACTAGTTAAAGAAGATAGATTATCTACAATACACATAGAAGAATATGAAAGTGAAGCGAGAGACACTAAATTAGGTCCTGAAGAAATAACTAGGGATATACCTAATGTCGGCGAGAGTGCTATAAAGAACCTAGACGAAAGAGGAATAATAAGAATAGGTGCTGAAGTTGATTCAGGAGATATATTGGTAGGTAAGGTTACTCCAAAAGGAGAAACTGAACTTACAGCTGAAGAAAGATTACTTCGTGCAATATTCGGTGAAAAAGCTAGAGAAGTTAGAGATACATCTCTAAAAGTTCCTCATGGTGAATCGGGCATAATAGTAGATGTTAAGGTATTTACTAGAGAAAATGGAGATGATTTATCTCCTGGAGTAAATGAACTAGTTAGATGTTATATAGCAAAGAAAAGAAAAATCACAGTAGGAGATAAGATGGCAGGGCGTCATGGTAATAAAGGGGTTATATCTAGAATATTACCTGAAGAAGATATGCCATTTATGCCTGATGGTACTCCACTTGATATAGTATTAAACCCACAAGGTATACCGTCTCGTATGAACATCGGACAGGTTCTTGAAGTTCACTTAGGTCTTGCTGCCAAAGCATTAGGATGGCATGTTGCAACATCAGTATTTGATGGTGCAAAAGAGCATGACATAAGAAAAGCATTAACAGAAGCTGGATATCCAGAAGATGGCAAAATGACTTTATATGATGGTAGAACTGGAGAGACCTTTGATAATAGGATCACAGTTGGATACATGTACATGTTAAAACTACATCACCTAGTTGATGATAAGTTACATGCAAGAAGTACAGGACCATACTCACTAGTAACTCAACAACCATTAGGAGGTAAAGCTCAGTTTGGTGGACAGAGATTCGGTGAGATGGAGGTTTGGGCGCTAGAAGCATACGGTGCAGCTCATATACTTCAAGAAATATTAACTGTTAAGTCTGATGACGTTGTAGGACGTGTTAGAACTTATGAATCTATAGTTAAGGGTGAAAATATACCTGAACCAGGTATACCTGAATCGTTCAAGGTATTAATAAAAGAACTTCAAAGTTTATGCTTAGATGTTAAAATCCTAACTGAAGAAGATAAAGAAATAGAAGTCAAAGAATCTCTAGATTATGAGGATGTACCTCATGAATTTGAAATGACGGGATTTGAAGATTATAAAGACTTAGAAGCTGAGTCTATAATCGAAGAAATAGATGAAGACATAGAAGATGAAGATATAGAAGATGAAGAAATAGATGATATAGATCTTGATGATGAAGCTAATTATGAAGATATAAATTACGACGACGATGATTTTGAAATATAGTTCTTTGTGTTTTGCAAAATCTCAAATAGAAGGGAGAGGACTCCTTGTTTGAATTAAACAATTTTGAATCAATAAAAATATCGTTAGCGTCTCCTGAAAAAATAAGACAATGGTCAAGAGGAGAGGTAAAGAAACCTGAAACTATAAATTACCGTACTTTAAAACCTGAAAAAGATGGGTTATTCTGTGAAAGAATATTTGGTCCAACTAAAGACTGGGAATGTCACTGCGGTAAGTATAGAAGAGTAAGATATAAAGGTGTAGTTTGTGATAGATGTGGTGTTGAAGTAACTAAGTCTAAAGTTAGACGTGAAAGAATGGGACACATAGAGCTTGCAGCTCCTATGTCCCATATCTGGTACTTCAAAGGTATACCAAGTAGAATGGGATTATTACTTGATATGTCGCCAAGATCATTAGAGAAGGTATTATATTTTGCATCATATATAGTTGTAGATGCAGGTGATACAGGCTTAAATGAAAAGCAACTATTGACAGAAAAAGAATATAGAACAGCTGTTGAAAAATACGGAGAAACTTTTAAAGTTGGAATGGGTGCAGAAGCTATAAAAGAGATTCTGCAGAAAATAGACTTAGAATCTTCAAGTAAAGAGTTAAGAGCGGATCTTAAAGATAGTACTGGTCAAAAAAGAATAAGAACTATAAGAAGACTGGAAGTCGTAGAGGCTTTTAGAAAATCTGGAAATAAACCTGAGTGGATGATAGTAGATGTTATTCCTGTGATACCACCAGATTTAAGACCTATGGTTCAATTAGATGGAGGCAGATTTGCAACATCTGACTTAAATGACCTGTATAGAAGAGTTATAAATAGAAATAATAGATTAAAGAGACTACTAGAGCTTGGAGCACCAGACATAATAGTTAGAAATGAAAAAAGAATGCTTCAAGAAGCAGTTGATGCTTTGATAGATAATGGAAGAAGAGGTAGACCTGTAACTGGGCCTGGTAATAGACCGCTTAAGTCATTATCGGATATGCTTAAAGGTAAGCAAGGACGTTTCCGTCAAAACTTACTTGGTAAACGTGTTGACTATTCTGGACGTTCTGTTATAGTTGTTGGACCAGAACTTAAGTTTTATCAGTGTGGTCTTCCAAAGAAAATGGCACTAGAACTATTCAAACCATTTGTTATGGATAAGCTAGTTAAGCAAGGATATGCACATAATATAAAAAGTGCTAAATCTATAGTAGAAAAGGTTAAGCCTGAAGTTTGGGATGTTTTAGAAGAGGTTATTAAAGGACACCCAGTAATGCTAAACCGTGCTCCTACTCTACATAGACTAGGTATACAAGCATTTGAACCAGTACTAGTAGAAGGAAAAGCAATTAAACTGCATCCTCTTGTGTGTACAGCTTACAATGCCGACTTTGACGGTGACCAAATGGCGGTTCACGTACCTTTATCGGTAGAAGCTCAAGCAGAAGCTAGATTCTTAATGCTTTCTCCAAACAATATACTAGCGCCTAAAGATGGTTCTCCTATAACTACTCCTACTCAAGATATGGTTTTAGGAAGCTACTATATGACTATAGAAGCTCAAGAAGGTGCCAAAGGTACTGGAATGGTATTTAAGGATTTCAATGAACTTTTAATGGCTTACCAAACAGGGGCTGTTCATATACATGCTCAAGTAAAGGTAAGAAAATGGGACTTAAATGGAAATGCTTATTTGGCAGAAAGTACAGTAGGTAGATTTATATTTAATGAGAAGATACCTCAAGATTTAGGATTTGTAGATAGAAGTGTAGACCTACATTCTTTAGAGGTTGACTTCTTAGCTGATAAAAAAGCCCTAGGAAAAATAATAGACAAGTGCTTTAGAAAGCATGGTAATACTGATACTTCAATACTTCTAGACTATATAAAATCTTTAGGATTTAAATACTCTACTAAAGGTGGTATAACTGTTGCTGTATCGGACATGGTGGTACCAGAAGCAAAGAAAGCATTCATAACTGAAGCTGAAGAAAAAGTTGAAAAGTATGAAAGAGCTTATAGAAGAGGTTTAATATCTGATGAAGAAAGATATGAAAGAGTTATAGAAACTTGGACGGCAACAACTGAAAAAGTTACTGATGCTCTTATGGATGGACTAGATAGATTAAATAACATATTTATAATGGCGCATTCAGGAGCCAGAGGTAGTAAAAACCAAATAAGACAGTTAGCGGGTATGCGTGGTCTTATGTCAAATGCATCAGGTCACACAGTTGAAATACCTGTTAAATCCAACTTCCGTGAAGGGTTATCAGTTTTAGAATACTTTACATCATCACATGGTGCTAGAAAAGGTCTTGCCGATACTGCACTTCGTACAGCTGACTCTGGTTACTTAACAAGAAGACTAGTTGATGTCAGTCAAGATGTTATAGTAAGAGAAGTAGACTGTGGTACAGATATTGATACAGAAATAGCAGCTTTCAAAGATGGAAATGAAGTTATTGAAGAACTTTACGATAGAATAGTTGGAAGATATACATTAGAGGCTATAACTAATCCAGAAACTGGAGAAACTATAGTTCCCGAAGACTCTATGATACAAGAAAACCAAGCAGAAGAAATAGTAAAATTAGGAATAGAGGCAGTTAAAATAAGAACTGTTCTTGATTGTAAGACAAACCACGGAGTATGTTCTAAGTGTTATGGTAGAAACTTAGCAACAGGAAAAGAAGTTAATATAGGTGAAGCGGTTGGTATAATAGCTGCTCAATCTATAGGTGAGCCAGGTACTCAGCTTACAATGCGTACATTCCATACAGGTGGGGTTGCCGGTGGAGATATAACTCAAGGTCTTCCAAGGGTTGAAGAGTTATTCGAAGCTAGAAAGCCAAAAGGTCTTGCTACTATAACTGAAGTTTCAGGTAGAGTTGAAATAGATGAAGCTGGCAAAAGAAAAGAAATAACGGTTATACCTCAAAATGAGGAACAAAAAACTTATACAATACCATATGGGTCTAGAATAAGAGTGAAACATGGCCAGTATGTTGAAGCTGGTGACTCATTAACACAAGGATCAATTAACCCACATGACATAGTAAGAATTAAGGGTATAAGTGGAGTACAAGATTATATCGTTAAGGAAGTACAAAGAGTTTATAGAATGCAAGGGGTTGATATCAACGACAAGCATCTAGAGATAATAGTAAGACAAATGTTATCCAAGGTTAAAGTTGAAGACCCAGGTGATACGGAACTTCTTCCTGGTGGATATTCAGATGTACTTGAATTTAATAAAGCTAATGAGGAAGTTGTATCTAAAGAATTAAAACCTGCAGTAGCAAAAAGAGTGTTACTAGGTATAACTAAAGCATCTCTTGCTACAGAATCATTCTTATCAGCTGCTTCATTCCAAGAAACAACAAGAGTATTAACTGAAGCTGCTATAAAAGGTAAGGAAGATAAATTAATAGGATTAAAAGAAAATGTTATAATAGGTAAATTAATACCAGCTGGTACAGGTATGAAAAGATACAGAAACATAGCTGTAGAAAAAATAGAAGAATAAACCAGTCAACATTTATAAACAAAACTTGACACTATATATTGGTAGTGTTAAAATGTTAAAGTGTCAAAATTTAAAAGTGAACTTTTAAATGCAAGGAGGTCTAAAAAGATCTCCTAGCATTTGATATAAGTAAGCTTTATGAATTTGAATAGATATTAAAGTTTTTAAAAACAAAAGGCACGAAACAAGCTTTAAGGTAAAATTAAAAGTAGCTTTAATAGCTAAGATGAGAAAAGCATAGAAATAATCTATGTTAATTCAATGAGTCAACTAATAAGTAGTTGATGTATTTGAAGTAGTTGGCAGCTATCAAAAAGACAAAATTTTGGAAGGAGGTGCGATTAATGCCAACAATTAACCAATTAGTTCGTAAAGGTAGAGAAGCAATGGAAAAGAAATCTACTGCTCCAGCTCTACAAAGAGGATATAACTCTTTAAACAAAAAAAGCACAAAAATGAGTTCGCCACAAAAAAGGGGAGTTTGTACTTCAGTTAAGACTGTAACTCCTAAAAAACCTAACTCAGCTTTAAGAAAAGTAGCCAGAGTTAGATTAACAAACGGTATAGAGGTTTCTGCTTATATACCAGGTGAAGGACACAACTTACAAGAGCATAGCGTTGTTCTTATAAGAGGAGGAAGAGTTAAAGACCTTCCTGGGGTTAGATACCATATATTAAGAGGAACACTAGATACAGCTGGTGTTGATAAGAGAATGCAATCAAGATCTAAGTACGGTGCAAAGAGACCTAAAGCTGCTAAAAAGAAATAATTAGTGAAATAGTTTCGGTGCTTTAAATATATAGATATATTTATGGCATCACGGCAATATTTAATTGTCGAGTACCGATGATCTAAGATAAATTATTAAGGAGGGAAGCAAAATGCCAAGAAAAGGTAGTGTACCAATAAGAGAAGTATTACCTGATCCAGTATACGGAAGCAAGGTAGTTACTAAGTTAATAAATAACTTAATGATAGATGGAAAAAGAGGAAAATCTCAAAAGATAGTTTATGATGCTTTTGAATTAATAAAAGAAAGAACTGGGGAAGAAGCCGGAGAAGTATTCGAAAAGGCTATGAACAACATAATGCCAGTTCTAGAAGTTAAAGCTAGAAGAGTTGGTGGATCTAACTACCAAGTTCCGATAGAAGTAAGACCAGAAAGAAGACAAACTTTAGGTCTTAGATGGTTAGTTAACTATACAAGAGCTCGTGGAGAAAAAGGTATGGTTGAAAAGCTAGCTAAAGAAATAATGGACGCAGCTAATAACACAGGTGCTTCAGTTAAGAAAAAAGAAGATACTCATAAAATGGCAGAAGCTAATAAGGCGTTTGCTCACTATAGATGGTAGGATGATACTGAATCATTAAGGGTATCAGAGAGGAGGATAACGTGGCTAGAAAGTTTCCTTTAGAGAGAACGAGAAATATAGGTATAATGGCACATATAGATGCCGGGAAAACTACAACTACAGAAAGAATACTTTTCTATACAGGTAAAACACATAAAATAGGAGAAACTCACGAAGGTGGGGCTACTATGGACTGGATGGAGCAAGAGAAGGAAAGAGGTATAACTATAACTTCTGCTGCTACAACTGCTGAATGGAAAGATCATAGAATAAACATAATAGATACTCCAGGACACGTAGACTTCACAGTTGAGGTTGAAAGATCTCTTCGTGTTCTAGATGGTGCTGTTGCTGTTTTCTGTGCAAAAGGTGGGGTTGAACCTCAATCTGAAAACGTATGGAGACAAGCTGACAACTACCATGTTCCTAGAATGGCTTTTGTTAACAAAATGGATATACTAGGAGCAGATTTCCTTAATGTTGTACAAATGATGAAGGACAGATTAAACGCTAACGCTGTTCCTGTTCAATTGCCAATAGGTAAGGAAGATACTTTCACAGGTATAATAGATCTTCTTGATATGAAGGCTGATATATACAAAGATGACTTAGGTCAAGAAGTTGAAATTACTGATATACCTGCAGATATGATGGATTTAGCTCAAGAGTGGAGAGAAAAGTTAGTTGAAGCTGTTGCAGAAACTGACGAAGAGTTAATGATGAAATATCTTGAAGGTGAAGAATTAACTAATGAAGAAATAAAAACAGCTATGAGAAATGCTACTATAGCTTGTGAAATGAACCCAGTATTCTGTGGTTCTGCATATAAAAACAAAGGTGTTCAATTATTATTAGATGGCGTTGTTGAGTATTTACCAGCTCCAGTAGATGTACCTGCTATAAAAGGTATATTGTTAGACGGTGAAGAAGCAGAAAGACATTCATCTGATGAAGAGCCATTCTCAGCATTAGCATTTAAAATAATGGCTGACCCATTTGTTGGTAAACTAGCATTCTTCAGAGTTTACTCTGGAATATTAGCAGGTGGTTCTTACGTTCTGAACTCTACAAAAGGTAAAAGAGAAAGAGTAGGACGTATACTACAAATGCATGCTAACTCAAGAGAAGAAATCTCAGAAGTTCATGCAGGTGATATAGCTGCGGCTGTAGGTCTTAAAGACACTACAACTGGAGATACTTTATGTCATCCTGATCATCCAATAATACTTGAATCGATGGAATTCCCTGAGCCGGTTATATCTGTTGCTATAGAACCTAAGTCTAAGGCAGCTCAAGAAAAAATGGGTATCGCTCTTCAAAGATTATCTGAAGAAGATCCTACTTTCAGAGTTAAAACAGATGAGGAAACAGGAGAAACTATAATATCAGGTATGGGTGAATTACACTTAGAGATTATAGTAGATAGATTATTAAGAGAGTTTAAAGTAGAAGCTAATGTTGGTGCTCCACAAGTTGCTTATAGAGAAACTATAGTAAACGCAGTGGATGTAGAACATAAGTACTCTAAACAATCTGGTGGTAGAGGACAATACGGACATGTTAAGATAAGAATATATCCAAGAGAAGCTGGTGCTGGATATGAATTCATTAACAAAACTGTTGGTGGTTCTATACCTAGAGAATACATCGGACCAATTGATGCAGGTATACAAGGAGCTATGCATTCTGGTATAGTTGCTGGATATCCAGTTGTTGACGTTGGTGTTGAATTATATGATGGTTCATACCATGAAGTTGACTCTTCAGAAATGGCCTTCAAGGTTGCTGCTTCTATGGCGTTTAAAGACGGTATGAAGAAAGCAAATGCAACACTTCTTGAACCATACTTCAAAGTTGAAGTTGTTACTCCAGAAGATTACATGGGTGATGTTATGGGTAACTTAAACTCAAGACGTGGAAGAATAGAAGGAATGGATGCTAGAAATGGTGCTCAAATAATAAGAGCCATGGTTCCATTATCAGAAATGTTCGGTTATTCAACTGACTTAAGATCTATGACTCAAGGTCGTGCAACTTATACAATGATATTTGATCACTATGAATCTGTTCCAGCTAACATAGCGAAAAAAATGTCTGAAGGTAAGTAATTAAAAATAATAATATAGATTAAAATATATAAAATATGTGAATATTAATATGGCGAGGGTTTTACCCTCGTCTTACATAATTTAAAAGAGGAGGAATTTTAAAATGGCTAAAGCTAAATTTGAAAGAAACAAGCCACACGTTAACATAGGAACAATAGGACACGTTGA
>NZ_JCANUR010000030.1:0-14411 GCF_059569055.1 Sporacetigenium mesophilum DSM 16796
AATGGATAAGCGCTGAAAGCATCTAAGCGCGAAGCCGACTTTGAGATAAGATTTCCCACCGTAAGGGTAAGACCCCAGGAAGACTACCTGGTTGATAGGTTCAAGGTGTAAGTTCAGTAATGGATTTAGCTTATGAATACTAATAGGTCGAGGACTTGACCATTAATATGCTGTTTAGTTTTTAGTGTGTTAACACTAATTAAAGATTATGTGGTTACTATAGCAAAGAGGATACACCTGTTCCCATTCCGAACACAGAAGTTAAGCTCTTTAGCGCCGATGGTACTTGGTGGGAAGCTGCCTGGGAGAGTAGGACGTAGCCGCGTAGTCTTTTTTTGTATGTACAAATATACTCATAAAAATTTCGACCTAGACATATTATTTAAGGTGAAAATAAATATGAACTAGGGGGATTAAACTTATGAGGGGATTTGTACTAGAGTGTGAGAAGGGGATGCTAACAGATATAATAACTTTGGCAGAAAATAATGAAGTATGCATAGAGAAAATAGAGCAAAATACAAGTGAAAATGACGATATAAGTATAACTCTATATATAGACAGAAATTGTAATATATTTAATATCGATAATTTTATAAAGGATGTAAGTAAAATAAGAAGAGTAAATTCTATAAATATGATATAATCTATTAAAAACTATGTGCATGCATAGTTTTTTTAATTACAAAGATATTATAATTTATCCGTTCTTTGGATAAGTTATAATATCTAACTGATACACTTTAGCAACAAATCTGTTTCTCAAGGTTGTTGACGACATGAGCGTAGCGAATTTTTTATTTTAAGAAAAAACTTATATTATGATAAATTATTAATAAATATTGGAAAATACATCCTTTTTTGATATTATATATTTAAATAAATATAGGAGGATATATGTGGATACTTTAAAAAGAAGAAAAGAACTTGAAGATATATTAATGAATAGTGATTACCCCATTAAAGGGTCACATTTAGCTTCTAGGCTTAGTGTAAGTAGGCAGGTTATAGTTCAGGATATTGCAATATTGAGGGCCAAAGGATTAAGTATATTTGCTACTCCTCAAGGATACATAATGTATAAGGATAATAAGAAATTAATAAAAATGATAAGTTGTAAAAATCATGAAAATATTGAAGAAATAGATGACGAATTAAGAATAATAATAGATATGGGTGGAAAAGTAGTAGATATAACAGTAGGACATCCTATATACGGCGAGATAAAGGGTATGCTTAATATTTCTTCTAGAAGAGATATTGAAGAGTTTCTATATAAGCTAAAACAAACTAAATCATCAGGATTATCTTCTTTAACTAATGGAGTCCATATACATACAATTGAAGTTAAAGATGAGGATACTTTTAATGAAATAATTAAAGTTTTAAAAGAAAAGAACATATTATTGACATAGCAATACCAAATATATATTTTTTTGACAATAGGTGACAAGACAATAGTATATACATGGGAGGAAAAAATGAAAAATTATTTTGTAAAAACATTAAATGGAATGGCTTTAGGATTATTTTCGTCTTTAGTAATTGGACTTATACTACAACAAATAGGAACTTTATTTGATATACCACTATTATCTCAATTTGGCCAAGTAGCAAAAGTAATGATATCACCAGCTATAGGTGCAGGTGTAGCGTATTCCTTAGGATGCCCACCTCTTGTTATATTTTCTTCGATTATAACAGCTACTATAGGAGGAGGGAGTATAGATATAACTGAAGCAGGAACTATGATAAAAGTAGGGGAACCTGTAGGAGCTTATGTTGCATCTTTAATAAGTGCAGAATTAGGAAGAAGAATAGCAGGCAAAACTAAGGTAGATATAATAATAATTCCAGCTGTAGTTATATTAGTGGGAGGACTAGTAGGAATATTTATATCTCCTATGGTTTCATATCTAATGTCTGCTATAGGAGCCTTTATAAATAAAGCAACACAACTAAGACCAATACCTATGGGGATTATAATATCAGCTATTATGGGCTTGGTATTAACTTCCCCAATAAGTTCTGCAGCATTAGCCATAGGACTAGGATTAGATGGATTGGCAGCTGGAGCGGCACTTATAGGATGTTCTTGTCATATGATAGGATTTGCAGTTGCATCATATAGAGAAAATAAAGTAGGAGGACTTATATCCCAAGGACTAGGAACAGCAAAAATTCAATTTCCTAATGTAGTAAAAAATCCGCTAATATTAATTCCTCCTACACTAGCTAGTATTATATTGGGGCCATTAGGTACAACAATATTTCAAATGAAAACAAATAGTACTGGAGCAGGAATGGGAACAAGTGGATTAGTTGGGCCAATTCAAACATTATCTGTTATGGGTCAAAGTGGAATGATTTCTATAGTAATACTATTATATATTTTACCAGCTATACTAAGCTTAATAATATCGGAATATATGAGAAAAAAAGGTCATATAAGATATGGAGACATGAAATTGGAAAATTAAGTTACATGTAGAAATTATAATAAAAAAGTAATATAATTAATAAAAGGAACTTATGTTAATCATAGGTTCCTTAGTTTTTTGATTATGTATAATTTATTATAAAAATAAGTTTATTAAATAGATAAGAAGGAGGAATATAAATGATATCTGCTAATATTAATATATCTGGAATAAGAATGACAGAGCGAATGTGGATGAATTTTAAGGATAATGTTGTAACATATGGTCCCAATATTATATATGCAATCTTTGTATTTATGATAGGACTATATGTCTGCAGGTGGATAAAAAGCTTAACTAAAAAGTTTTTAATGAAGCTAAGTGCAGATAGAGCTATAACAAATTTTATAGTATACGCTATATATACCCTATGTGTAATTTCATTAATAATAACTTGCTTAGGAATAGCAGGTATACCAACTATATCATTTGTAGCGGTCCTGAGTGCTGCAGGATTTGCAATAGGTTTAGCATTTAAAGAAACTTTATCAAATGTAGCATCAGGAATAATAATTTTATTCTTTAAACCTTTTAGAGTAGGGGATTATATATTTGGTTCAGGAGTAGAAGGTACTGTTTCAGATATACACATATTTAGTACAATACTTAATACACCTGATAATAAAACTATAGTAGTGCCTAATTTTAATTTGACTAGCGATAATGTAATAAATTATACACATCAAGAACGAAGAAGAATAGATTTAGCATTTGATGTAGCATATAACACAGACATAAGAAAAGTAAAAAATATATTAGAAAAAATATTTAAATCAGAGCCGAAGATATTAGATGACCCAAAACCAATAATAGGACTTAATACATTAGGCGATAATGCTATGCAAGTAGTTGCAAAACCTTGGGTAAAAACTGAAGATTATTGGGATGTATATTATGAAATAATGGAAAAAATTAAGAAACAATTTGATGAAAATGGGGTAGAAATACCATTTCAACATAGGGTTATATATTATAAAAATGCAGAAGAAATGAAATCTAACAATGATGAAATATAAATAATAATAAAAAATATAAAAATTACACTTGAAAAATGTTTTCTTAATCAGTATAATAATTAACAAACAAGGAATTAATAATTATAAAGCTATGAAGGAAAATAGTAGGAGATATGTTTGTCTTCAGAGAGTGAGTGGTTGGTGCGAACTCACGTCAATGATTTTCGAATCCATTCCTGAGCTGCTAGTCGGAACTAATAGTAAGATTAGCCGTAAATCTACGTTACAGATACGAGGTGAATCATAATATTTATGATTAACTAGGGTGGCAACGCGGAAGAGTAAGCTTTCGTCCCTTATATAGGGACGAGGGCTTTTTTTATACAAAAATATACATAAGATAAACAATAGGAGGAGTAGAAATGTTAGATATAAGAAGAATAAGAGAAAACTTAGATGAAATAAAAAATGCTATGGCTAGAAGAGGCGAAAAAGAATTTGATCTAGATGTAGTAGTTGAGTTAGATAATAAAAGAAGAGACTTACTTCAAGAAGTTGAAGTAATGAAAAGTGAATCTAATACTGAATCTAAAAAAATACCTATGATGATTAAAGAAGGTAAAGATGTAAGTGAAGCTAAGGCTAGGTTAAAAGAATTATCAGATAAAATAAAAGAGTTAGATGAACAAGTTAGAAAAGTTGAAAATGAAATGGAATATAATTTATTAAGAATACCAAATGTTCCACATCCAGATGTTCCACAAGGAACTACAGATGATGACAACGTAGAAGTAAGAACATGGAATGAACCAACTAAGTTTGACTTTGAAGCTAAAGCTCACTGGGATGTTGGAACTAACCTAGGAATACTAGATTTTGAAACAGCAGGTAAAATAACAGGATCAAGATTTACTTTATATAGAGGTTTAGGTGCTAGACTAGAAAGATCTTTAATGAACTTCTTCTTAGACACTCATACATCTAAGCATGGATACACTGAAGTATTACCACCATTTATGGCAAATAGAAATAGTTTTATAGGAACAGGTCAACTTCCTAAGTTTGAAGAAGATATGTTTAAATTAGAAGGTTTAGAATACTTCTTAGTTCCAACAGCAGAAGTTCCAGTAACGAATATACATGCAGATGAGATAATGGATGGAGATAAGTTACCTATGTATTATTGTGCATATACTCCATGCTTTAGAGCAGAAGCAGGATCAGCAGGTAGAGATACAAGAGGCCTTGTAAGACAACATCAATTTAATAAAGTAGAATTAGTTAAGTTTGTAAAGCCAGAGGATTCATACAAAGAATTAGAAACATTAACTAATGATGCAGAAACTGTATTACAAATGCTAGGAATACCATACAGAGTAGTTAGAATATGTACAGGTGATTTAGGATTTACAGCTGCATTTAAGTATGATATAGAAGTATGGATGCCAAGCTACAATAGATATGTTGAGATATCTTCTTGTTCAAACTTTGAAGATTTCCAAGCTAGAAGAGCTGGTATAAGATTTAAAAGAGATAAAAAATCTAAAGCTGAATACGTTCATACATTAAACGGATCTGGGGTTGCAATAGGAAGAACGGTAGCTGCTATATTAGAAAATTATCAACAAGCAGATGGATCTGTCATAGTTCCTGAAGTATTAAGACCTTATATGGGTGGAGTTGAAGTTATAAATAAATAAAATATATAAATATAAATAGTATTAAAAGAGCTTTCTATTTAAAGCTCTTTTAATATTTTAGGAAAAAATGTACTTTTTTGTATAAACATTCTACGTTAATTCAGTTGAATTATTTATCTAGATATGATAATATAATACTTGTCATAAGTTATAGGAGGAGAAATGGAACACTCTTATTATATGAATGAAGCATTAAAAGAAGCTAGTAAAGCTTATGATAAAAATGAAACACCAATAGGGGCTATTATAGTTAAAGATAATGTAATAATATCTAGAGCTCATAATTTAAGAGAAACCCTAAAAGATCCAACTGCACATGCTGAAATTTTAGCAATAAAAGAAGCTGCTAATATATTAGGTGGTTGGAGATTAGTAAATTGCACAATATATATAACAATGGAACCTTGTATTATGTGTACAGGTGCGATAATAGAATCAAGAATAAAAAGAGTAATAATAGGAACAAAACATATCAAAAACAAAAACAGTGAAAATAACCTAAATCAAAAAATCGATTATTTTAATAATAATAATATAGAAATAACCTTAGGAATATTAGAAGAACAATGTTCTAATATATTAAAAAAGTTTTTTAAAGATTTAAGGCGAAAATAATATGGAGAGATGGTCGAGTTGGTCGAAGGCGCTCGCCTGGAAAGTGAGTATACGGTGAAGAGTCGTATCATGGGTTCGAATCCCATTCTCTCCGCCATAAACAAGGTTGTAATTTTGCTGTGCTAGACGGGGAGGTAGCGGTGCCCTGTAACCTGCAATCCGCTATAGCAGGGTTGAATTCCATCTAGAGGTCTAACTGTTGTAGGGCCGCCCTAGGTAAGTGGTGTTGACACTTAGGTCCCACGCAATGAGAGCTCACAAACCCCGCCAGGTCCGGAAGGAAGCAACGGTAAGTGATCACTCTCATGTGCCGTGGGAGTGCCTAAGTCGAGCTAACTGCCTAGGTAACGCCTATGACATTAGATCGAAGGATGGTGCACAGCATTTAATATAAAAAAACAAAATCCCTTTATAGGGATTTTTTTTATATATTATTTAGTTTAGTATATAATATATAAAGTGTTATTCAAAAAACTAAGGAGAGATAAAAAGATGCATAAGGCATTATATAGATCATATAGACCTCAAACATTTGAAGATGTAGTTGGTCAAGAACATATAATAAAAACACTTAAAAACCAAATACAGACAAATACAATAGGACATGCATATTTATTTTGTGGTACTAGAGGAACTGGAAAAACGTCTACAGCAAAGATATTTGCAAGAACAGTTAATTGTCCTAATAGTATAAACGAAGAACCTTGCAATAATTGTGACATATGTAAGGAAATATTAGCTGATAATACAATGGATGTAATAGAAATAGATGCTGCATCTAACAATAGTGTTGATGATATTAGAGAAATACGTGAGAACGTAAAATATACTCCTACAAAATCTAAATATAAAGTATACATAATAGATGAAGTACATATGCTTTCACAAGGCGCATTTAATGCACTTTTAAAAACACTAGAAGAACCGCCATCATATGTGATATTTATACTTGCTACTACAGAACCCCATAAAATACCAGCAACTATATTATCAAGATGTCAAAGATTTGACTTCAAGAGGGTAACAGTAAGTGATATGATAAATAGAATGAAGGTTATATGCAGTGACATAGGTATAGAGGCTGATGATAAGGCATTAAACCTTATAGCTAGAAGTTCACAGGGAGCTCTGAGGGATGCCTTAAGTATACTTGACCAGTGCATATCCTTCAGTGATAACAGCATACAATACAAGGATGTTGTGGAGCTACTTGGAACAGTTAATATAGATTATTTATTTAAAATAGCTAACTATATAGTTAATGAAGATACAAAATCATGTTTGGAAATGCTAAATGAACTTGTTATATGGGGAAAAGATATAAAGAATTTTATAAGTGATTTAATAGATCACTTTAGAAACTTAATGGTATGTAAGGTATCTAAGGATTTAGATGAAATAATATCTTTACCAGAGGAAACTTTAGAACAACTAAAGGATCAATCTAATCCAATTGATATAAAGGATATAATAAGGATACTTAATGTACTTTCGGAAGCTCAAGATAATATAAGATATTCATCCAATCCTAGGGTTTTAGTAGAAGTATGTATAATGAAGCTATGTCAACCTATGTATGACGATAGTAATGAAGGATTGATAAAAAGAATATCCAAACTTGAACAAATAATATCTAGTGGAATTAAATTAACTCCAAATTCTAAAGCTGAAGATAATATTGAAATAAAAATAGAAGGCTCTACTGAGTATTCTGTCGATTATGAAGAAATAAAAAGTGAGGATGTAAAACAATTAGAAAAAATATGGCCTAACATATTAGAACAAATTAAAAAAGATAAACAAATGCCTATTCAAGCATTATTAAGAGAAGCTAAAGACTTTAATATAAATGGCAACACATTATATATAATATTTGATGATAAATTCTCATTTGCTAAGAATAAGTTAAGTTCATATGATACATTGACATATATCGAGAATGTTATAAGCAACATATCTCATAGAAAGTTTAAAATAAAGATAATATTAAATTCGCAAGCAAGTGATATAAATTTTGAAGAAAATGAAAAAGAAGAAGACAAAGATAAAGGGTTAGATATATTAGAAAATATATTTCCTAAAGATTTAATAGATATTAAGGAATCTTTAGAGGAAAAGTAAAATAAATAAATAATATAATATTATGATATAATATTTAAATAATATATAATAGGAGGTTTTACATATGGCTAAAAAAGGATTTCCAGGAATGATGCCTGGAGGAAATATGAATAATTTATTAAAACAAGCTCAAAAGATGCAAGAAGAAATGCAAAAAGCACAAAAAGAATTAGAATCTAAGGAATTAGAAGCATCTGTTGGTGGTGGAGCTGTTACTGTAAAGGTAAATGGTAAAAAAGAACTTATTGATATTACAATAAAACCAGAAGTAGTAGATCCAGATGACATAGAAATGCTTCAGGATTTGGTTCTAAGTGCTGTTAACGAAGCTTTAAGATCTATTGATGAGATGACAAGTTCTCAGATGAGCAAGTTAACAGGGGGTATGAACATGCCTGGATTGTTTTAGGTGATGTTCATGCAAGGTTTTTCTGGCCCAATTTCTAGACTTATAGAAGAATTTTCTAAACTTCCTGGTGTAGGAAGAAAAACAGCTCAAAGATTAGCATTTCATGTAATAAATATGAATACTAATGATGTAGAGGCTTTATCAAAAGCTATAGTAGATGCTAAGAGAGAAATAAAGTATTGTTCTAATTGTCATAATATAACCGACAAAGATCCTTGTAGTATTTGTTCTAATAAGAGCAGAGACGAAGATACTATATGTGTAGTAGAAGATCCTAGAGATGTTGCTTCTATGGAGCGAGTTAGGGAATTTAAAGGTCAGTATCATGTACTACATGGAGTTATATCTCCTATGGACGGAGTCGGTCCTGATATGATAAAGGTTAGAGAACTTATACAAAGATTAGGCAATCAAGAAGTCAAAGAAATAATAATAGCTACAAACCCGACAATTGAGGGTGAGGCAACAGCTATGTATATATCTAGATTGATAAAGCCTATGGGTATAAAAGTAACTAGAATAGCACATGGACTCCCTGTAGGAGGAGACATAGAATATGCAGATGAAGTTACTATAGCTAAGGCATTAGAAAACAGAAGAGAAATATAAAGTCGAAGTTTATACTTCGACTTTTTTATATTTAAGGAAATTTTAATTTTCATCATATAAACTTGAGCAGCGGACCTGTTCCTTAAGGTCGTTGGTGACATGAGTAAAGCGAATTTTTTATTGTAAAAAAATACTTTAATATTTTTTAAAACACTTATTGAAGTATGAAGAATTGTATTGTATAATTTGTGGTATATTTAATCTTATACTTAAAATCTAAAACTAGGGGTGTAACAATGAAAGCTGGTATGAACTTTGAAGAGCATAAAGCTATAAAGGAAAAAAGAATCAAAAAGTTAAAATCAAAGGACAAAGAAAAGTATATTGATGAGGATACCGATATAGAAATTATAAATAAGAAGAAGCCAAAAGCTAAAGTTACTAAGGTGAAAAGCAGCGAATTTAGAAACAATCATAAGAATTTTCAATATGATTATGAAGAAGACTTATATGAACCTAATTATTAATATTAATATAGATAAAAAACCAGCCTAGGGCTGGTTTTTTAATTAAAAAATAAATTTTTATTTAGTTAATTCATCTAGGACTAAATCTGCTATCTTTTCTGCAGAATTATATTTTTTCATACATTCTATGTTTTCTTTAAGTCTACTTAATCGATGAGGGTCATCTATAAGTGTTTTTATAAGCACAGGTATAGTATATTTTTTTGTAGGCTTTAAGGCAGCTCCACAATTTAATAAGAAGTCGAGGTTTTCCTCTTCTTGACCAGGAATACAATAAGGTATTATCATTGGAATACCTTTTAATAAGGCTTCTGTGGTAGTAAGTCCACCTGGTTTAGTTATTAATATATCTACAGATGCTAAAATATCATTCATTTTGTCTGTAAATCCTAAAGAGCATACATTTTTATTATGAGTATATGATAATAAACTTTTATCAATTTTTTCTTTAAGAGCTTCATTTCTACCAGATATAACTACTATTTGAAAATCTCTATCTATATCTAAAAGTTCTATCAACGTTTCTTTTATATTACCAGCTCCAAAGCTACCACCCATAAGTAATATAGTAAACTTATCTTTATCAAGATTTAATTCGCTAAGAACAGTATGTCTATCTCTGTTAGTTAAAAATGATTTTTCAACAGGTATACCATAGGTATGGACTTTATTTTCGTCAACAAACTCTTCTATAAGAAGTTGCTTAACAAATTCATCTCCAACTACATAATGGTCTATTTCTTGTTGTATCCAGGTAGAATGGGTTGTATAGTCAGTTAATACAGATATCATAGGTGGTACTTCTATTTCATATGATAATTTAAGATTTTTCTTTATAGTACTTGCTATCTTATTTTCTGATGGTGAATTATCTTTTTTTATACTACATAGGGCTATCATAGGAAAAGGATGAGTACCTATAAGTATATCAGGTTTTTTAGATTCTATTAGTTTGCCTAACTTTCTAGCCATTAAGCCAGCTAAAGGATTATTCTTAAACTCATGCTTAGATATTATATCTGATTCAGATATTCTATAAGCTTTCCCATACACCTTAGGTGTATATAATGCTGATTTTTCATATCCTTGAGATATTATTTTATCCATCATATTATGTACGAACTTTAAACTATCTATTATTTCGCATTCTATTTCCTTACCATCTATTATTTTCTTATTTATTTCTTCCTTTATGGCTCTTGCAGCTCTATTATGTCCACCACCAGTTGAAGCAGAAAGAATTAATACCTTTTTGCTCATATTTAAAACCTCCTACAAATATATATATTATGAAAAATATATTATAATTAAATTCTACTATAATTTATGTTAAAGTGGAAATAATTAAAATTAGATATTAATTATTATATTATTAATTAATATTAACTTATATAATAAAATATATTAAAAAGTTTAATATCAAAACTTAAAGGGTATTAATATTATGAATAAGGGAGGTAATGTAAATGAAAAAAGTAGAAATATATACTAGTAATTCATGTGGATACTGCAGTATGGCAAAGGATTATTTCAAAGAAAACAATATAGAATATTCAGAGTATAATGTATCGGAAAATCCTCAATACAGAAAAGATTTAATGAAAAAGGGGTATATGTCTGTTCCGGTTATAATTATTGGAGGAGAAGAAGTAATAGGATTTGATAAAGGTAGGATAGAAAGCTTATTAGAATCATAATTTAAAGCCACAATTTAATGTGGCTTTTTTATTTTTAAATAGATAAATATAATTAATTTTTTATATTTAAAAATTAATTCATATAAATTATACTATATATTAAGAAAAGTTAAAAAATTCAAAAATTATTTGGGGGGCCAAAACATGATAGAGAAAAATAGTGAAGATTTCAAAAAGGTATTAAGTTATAGGTGGTTAGTATGGGGGATTTTATGTTTATGCTATATTGTAGTTTTTTTTCAAAGATTATCTGTAGGAGTAGTAAAATCAGATTTAGTAGAAGTATTTAATTTATCTGCAGTTGATTTTGGAAATCTTATATCAGCTTATTTTTATGCTTATTTGATAATGCAAATACCTACTGGAATATTAGCAGATTCATTAGGTCCTAGAATAACAGTTACTATAGGAATTTTATTAGGAGGAGTAGGATCTATACTATTTGGATTATCCCCTAACATACAAGTTGCATTTATCGCGAGATTATTAGTTGGGGCAGGAGTAGCGGTTATATATGTGTGTATACTTAAAGTAATATCTAATTGGTTTTATGTTAATGAATTTGCTACCATGGTAGGAATAACATCATTTGTTGGAAATTTAGGAGCTATAATAGCACAAGCACCATTAGTATTTTTAGTATCTATATTAAATTGGAGAAATACCTTTATATTAATAGGATTAATATCCATAATACTAGGAGTCATAACTTATATAATAACTAGGAATAGTCCTGAAGATAAGGGATGGACTTCATTAAATAAGAAAAATACAACAGAAAAAATAAATATAAAGGATTCATTTATTAAGGTATGTAAAAATAAATATACATGGCCTCCATTCATATTGTTTGCTGGAATGTATGGAGCTTTTGTTGGACTTACAGGTGGATGGGGTATGAGTTATTTAAAGGATGTATATAAAATGACCGATATACAAAGTTCTAACTATATAACAATAGCACTAATTGGGGTAGCAATAGGAAGTATAATTATGGGAAAGATATCTGATAAATTAGGAAAAAGGAAGCTCCCTATAGTAATATTTAATTTAATATCTCTTATTTGTTGGTTTGTACTAGTATTTGGGAATATAGATAAAAATTTACTTCTAGTAATAATGTTTATAATAGGATTTAGCACATCATCATTTGTACTATCTTGGCCCTGTGGAAAAGAAGTTAATGATTCAAAGGTAGCTGGTATTTCTACATCTATTGTAAACATGGGAGGATTTCTAGGATCATCTATACTACCTCCTTTTATGGGTAAAATCATAGATTTATACTCTAATACCCTAAGCATTCAACAAACATATCAAAAAGCCTTTGTAGTTGCTATAGTATTCGTATCTATATCTTTAATAGCATCATTGGCTATAAAGGAAACAAATTGTAAAAACATTGCATAAATATAAAAATGCTCCTATACGTTATTTAGTATAGGAGCATTTTTATATTATATATTATGCCTTATTTAGAAGGAGCTAAGTTAAATTCTTTTTCAACCTCAGCCATTTCTTCAGGAGAAAGTTTCTCCATTGTTATTCCCGTAGCTCCATAGAATAAAGAAACTAAAGGATTTATTAAGTTAAGGAATGCATATGGTAAATAAGCTAGTGGAGCAACACCTAGTGTAGCAAACATATATGCACCACATGTATTCCATGGTATTAATGGTGATGTTAATGTACCACTATCTTCTAAACATCTAGATAAGTTTTTAGGATGAAGTCCACGTTTTCTAAATTCATCTTTATACATTCTTCCTGGTATAACTATAGATAAATATTGTTCTCCTGTAACTATGTTTGTAAATGTACAAGAGAATAAAGTAGCAGCAACTAAACCAAATGTGCCTTTAGCGAATTTTAATATACTAGCTGCTATAGCTTCTAACATACCAGTTTTCTCTAGTATACCGCCAAGAGTTAATGCACATAATATAAGAGAAACTGTCCACATCATACTATCTAATCCACCACGGCTTAATAAGTCATCAACAGCAGCTATTCCAGTTTCAGAAACATATCCATAGTGAGCAGCGTTTATTATATCTCCTAAAGAAGTACCTTGGAAAACTCCAGCAAATATTGCACCTAATAGCGCACCTGCTATAAGACCAGGTACAGCTGGAACCTTTAGAACAACCATAGTTATAACAGCTACAGGAGCTATAAATAAAATAGGAGTAAGAGTATTGAATCCACCCATTAATGTAGTTCTTATTAACTCTATTTGGGCAGTATCAAGAGCTTGACCTGCATATTTCATACCCATTACAGCATATATAATTAGCGATATTATTAAAGCTGGACCTGTAGTAAATATCATATGTCTTACGTGATCAAACAATGTGGCACCAGCCATTGCAGGAGCTAAGTTAGTTGTATCTGATAATGGAGACATTTTATCTCCGAAATAAGCACCTGATATTATAGCACCAGCAACAACAGGAGCAGGTATCCCAAGACCTTGGCCTATACCAATTAAAGCTATACCAACAGTACCAGCCGTGGTCCAAGAAGAACCTGTTGCTAAAGAAACTATACAACATATAATAGTTGTAGCAACTAAGAATATTCCTGGTGATAGTATATTAAGTCCCCAGTAAATCATAGCTGGAACTATACCACTAACTATCCAAGTTCCTATTAATGCACCTACTATCATAAGTATAAGAATTGCTTGCATTGCCATATTAATTGTTTTAAGTATTCCCTCTTCAAGTTCTCCCCATGTAAATCCTAATCTTGTTGTAGCAACTAAAGCAGCTACTATTGCACCAAGAATTAGTGGAATGTGTGGAGAAGCTTCATACTTAAAAATAGCTACAGCTAAAAACGCTATTAATGAAATAATAGGGATTAGAGCTTCTAACAGGTTTGCCTTTCTTTGAATCTTTGGATTACTACCCATAAATAATACCCCCTAGATTTTAGATTTATATTTATAATAAATTTATGCTAGAGCCAGAAATTTATTATAAATATATGTGTTACACTTTTTTATACTTATTTAATTATACAACAATACAGAGATGAATTGAACAATTATTTTGAAAAAATAGAAAATAACAAAAACAAAAAACTTAATAATTAGGAGAATAAAATAAGATAATATGAGAAAGGATATACTTTATAAAATTAAGTTGCAAAAAATCAAAATAAAAATTAAAAAATATATTGACTCAAAATCATATGCATGATATATTATTACTTGTCCTTAAGAAAAGGGCGAAGAAAAAATGAACTTTGAAAATTAAACAGTAGGTCAATTAACACACCATTTATTTATAAAGTAATGCCAAGTTTATCATGAGAGTTTGATCCTGGCTCAGGATGAACGCTGGCGGCGTG
>NZ_JCANUR010000031.1:0-14197 GCF_059569055.1 Sporacetigenium mesophilum DSM 16796
ACTGGATTTACAACAGCAATAAAGATGATGGTTGTGCCACTAGTATTTGTATCTCTAGTATGTGGAGCTTCAGCTATGGGGGATATAGGTAAACTTGGTAGAATAGGTGGAAAAACTATGACATTCTACTTACTTACTACAGCACTTGCTATAAGTATAGCATTAATAGTTGGTAAGATAGTAAATCCAGGTGTAGGACTTGATATGTCTAACTTAATAACACAACAACCTACTATAGGAGAAAATAAATCATTAGTAGATGTTATACTTGCAATGATACCATCGAATCCTGTAGCATCTTTAGCAAATGCAGATATGCTACAAATAATAATATTTGCATTAATTATGGGTTCGGCAATGAGTATAATTGGAGAGAAAGCTGAACCAGTTAAGAAAATATTTGAATCAGCTAATGAAATATGTATGAAAATGGTAGAACTTATAATGTTAGTTGCTCCATATGGAGTATTTGCATTAGTTACTAATACATTTGCAACTGTTGGAATAGATGCGATGTTTGCACTTGGGAAGTATATGTTTGTAGTATTATTTGCATTATTCCTTCAAGGTACAATAACTTATACAGGTTTATTAAAATTATTAACTGGATTAAAAGCTGCACCTTTTTACAAAAAGTTTGGTAAAATTGCTGCAGTTACATTTTCAACATCATCAAGTAATGCTTCATTACCTGTAACTATGGAAGAAATGGAAAAAATGGGTGTAAGTAAAAACATAGGTGCATTTACACTTCCTCTTGGTGCTACTATAAATATGGATGGTACTGCTATAATGCAAGGGGCAGCTGCTATATTTATATCTCAAGTATATGGTATAGACTTAGGAATGCAAGATATGATGACTATAATATTAACAGCAACACTAGCTTCTGTAGGTACTGCAGGTGTTCCTGGAGTTGGTATGATAACTTTATCTATGGTATTAACTTCTGTTGGACTTCCAGTAGAAGGTATAGGACTTATCATGGGTATAGATAGAATATTAGATATGTGTAGAACTACTATAAATGTAATGGGTGACTGTGCATGTACGTTAGTAGTAGCTAAAGGTGAAAAGGAACTTGATTTAGAAAAATACTATAGTGAGAAAGAAACTGTTGCTAGTATAAATTAATCAAAAAGGATGCATCTTAGATGCATCCTTTTTATTGTTAGTTTTCAAAAGCAGGTACAACACCGCCGTTGTATTTATCTTCTATAAATTTTTTAACTTCATCAGATTGAAGTGCATTTATTAATGCTTTTACCTTTGCATCATTTTCGTTTCCAGCTTTAACAGATACAACGTTAGCATATGGAGATTCGATTCCTTCTATTAATAATGAGTCTGTAGTTGGATTTAGTCCTGCTTCAATTGCATAGTTAGAGTTTATAATAGCTGCATCAACATCACCTAAAACTCTAGGAAGTTGAGCTGCTTCCATTGGTTTAAATGTGAAGTTCTTTTTATTTTCAACTATATCCTTTTCTGTAGCTTCAAGGCCTGCATCAGCTTTTAATTTTATAAGTCCCTTATCTTGTAATAATAAAAGAGCTCTTCCACCGTTAGTTGGATCATTTGGTATAGCTATAACAGCCTTATCTTTTAATTTATCAGCAGATTTAACACTGTTAGAATAAAGTCCTATAGGTTCAACGTGTACACTTCCAGCTGAAGATAAGTCTATATTGTTTTCTTTTTCAAAACTCTCCATGTAAGGAACATGTTGGAAGAAGTTGGCATCTATTTCTCCATCATTTAAAGCAGTGTTAGGTGTTATGTAGTCTGTAAATTCAACTACCTCAAGTTTAATACCTTCTTTTTCTAAATCATCCTTAACAATTTCAAGTATTTCAGAATGAGGAACTGGTGTAGCCCCTACTTTTAAAACATTTTCTTCTTTAGTTGAAGTACATCCTATTAACCCTAAAGAAACCACGCCAACTGTTAATCCTACTGATAATAATTTTTTAAAATTCATTTTTAATTACCCCCTATATTTATCTATTTTTATTTAATATTTGTACTGTTTTGTTTCCTGAGTATTGAATACTTTGTACAAGTAAAACAATAACCACTACAGATGCTAACATTATATCTGTTTGGAATCTATAAAACCCATATCTTATAGCTAAATCTCCAAGACCACCTCCACCAATAGCACCAGCCATAGCTGAATACCCTATTAAATTGATTAAAGTTATTGTTATATTAGATACTAATGAAGGCAAAGCTTCAGGTATTAATATTCTAGTTACTATTTGCATTGGAGTAGACCCCATTGCTATTGCAGCTTCAATAATTCCCTTATCTACCTCTTTTAAAGAGCCTTCTATAAGTCTTGCAACAAAAGGTGCAGCTGCAATTGATAAAGGAACAATACTTGCTGTTGTTCCTATAGTAGTTCCAACTACAAGTCTAGATAGTGGAAATACTAATATCATAAGTATTATAAATGGAATAGATCTGCTTATATTGACTATATAATCAAGAATTCTATATATAAATTTATTTTCTATAAGTCCATTTTCTTCAGTTAATATAAGTAAAATTCCCATAGGAAAACCAATTATTAATGCTGCCAATGTAGAAACCAAAACCATGTAAATTGTTTGTATTATTGAAGGTGTAAGTAGTTCAAATAGGTTATGCATAACATGCCACCTCCAACTGCAATTCATTATTGGTATTCTCATCAGACCAAAGTCTGTTATTACTCATAATTATATTAACAGGACCTACATCAACTATAGAACCTTTTTCTATTACAGCAACTTTATCACATATTTGATTTACAACTTCCATTTGATGAGTTATTAAAATAACTGTAAGATCTAATTTTTGTTGAAGGTCCTTAAGTAAAGACAATATAGATTTAGTTGTTTTAGGATCAAGGGCTGAAGTCGCTTCATCACATAAAAGTATTTTTGGATTGTTAGCTAAAGCTCTAGCAATTGCAACTCTTTGTTTTTGACCACCGCTTAGTTGTGATGGATAAGCATTGACCTTATCAGTTAAATCAACTAATTGAAGTAATTCATATACTCTCTTTTCAATATAATCTTTTTTATAACCACAAATTCTAAGAGGATAAGCAATATTTTCAAATACATTGGCTGATTTTAATAAGTTAAAATGTTGAAAAATCATCCCTATTTCTTTTCTAGATTTTCTCAATTCTTTAATGTTGTATTTAATAATATTTTCTCCTTCTATGAGTATACTTCCACTAGTTGGCTCTTCAAGTCTATTGATAGTTCTAATTAGAGTAGACTTGCCAGCTCCGCTAAGTCCTATTATCCCGAATATTTCCCCTTTACTTATCTTTAGATTAATATCTTTTAATGCATTAACTTTACTTTTGTTACTTTCATAAACTTTACTTAGATTTACAATTTCAATCAATTTTACCACTCCTTTTTATTTTAAAAATCAAAAAACCTCTTTCGGATACACCGAAAGAGGTAAAAGTTTTCTAGGAACCTTATCTTTCGGTAATTATACCGCTGGAATTAGCACCACACGTTTGTTAAACGCAGGTTGCTGGGCGTCATAGGGCCAGTCCCTCTGCCACTCTGGATAAGAATGATATTTAATTTTATAATTTGTTGTTTTGCATATTTGTATTATATGCAAGTAGAAAATAAATGTCAACAACTTTTTGAAAAAAATAAATGTTAATTAAATTACAAATATTATTATGAAGTTATTTGTTATGTTTAATATATTATAGATTTTGAAATTTTATGAACACTTTTTGTAAATAATATAAATAAAAAATAAAAAGGGGATATATATGAAAATAGGATTAGCTTTGGCAGGTGGAGGAGCAAAAGGGGCATTCCATATTGGAGTATGGAGAGCTTTGTATGACTTAGGATTAGACAAAAAAATATCTGCAGTATCGGGCACATCAATAGGTGCAATAACAGCAGCATTTTTTCTAGATGGAAATCTTCATAGAACAAAAGAAGCTTGGAAATCTATATCATTTGAACAAATAGGCTATGTAGATATAATAAAGATTTTAAATAAAAAAATGGCACCTAAAAGAGATAATACTGTAAAGTTTATAAGAAAAAATATAAATTTACTCAAAATATCAAAGTCAGATATAGATTTTTTTGTAGGTTGTACAGAAGTAGAACAAAATAAAGCTAAGTACTTCAAAATAAATAAAAACAACCTTAGTCCAGAAGAAATAATAGATATATTGTTAGCTTCTTCTGCTATACCTGATGTTTTTGAAGAGGTAGTAATAGACGGCAAAAAATATAGTGATGGATATAAAACTGATAATTTAACTTTAAAACCTCTTTGTGAAGCAGGATGTGATTTAATAATATCAGTAAGTTTAAATCACGAACCTACAAAGGGTGAGATAAAATATATAGAAAATCTAAAAAATAAGTATCCAAATGTAAACATAATAACTATAAGACCAAAACACAATTTAAATGGTGAAAATAAAATAAATCTTCATATACCAATATCAATACCATGTGTTCCAGGAGAGTTCGACTTTACATCTAATGGGGCTATATGGAGATTAAACCATGGATATGTAGATACAATAAGAGAAATAAATGATTATCTTCCAAGCTTAATTAAAGAAAAAAATAAATCTAAAATAAATACTAATTCATCTATAATTAATACAAAAAACAAAGTAGAAATTATGATGGGAGATTATATGAAATTTGGAAGATACCACTATGAAGATATACTATGGCAAGTAATTAACAAAGATGATGATAGGTTGCTTTTATTGTCTACAAACATTGTAGAATACAAAGAATTTGGAGGTTATGCAAATTGGAAAAATAGCTCTATTAGGGAATTTTTAAACAACGAATATATGTTTTTAAGAGATTTCACAGATACAGAAAAAAGTTTTATAATACCTGTAGACAATCAATATTTATATGGAGATGCTCCTTATGAACCTGACATAAATAAGTGTTTAATAGGATATGATGAATCTATGAAAAGAATTTCAAGAAATGATAAGGTATTTATACTTTCCATGAAAGAAGTTGTAGAATTTTTGAAGAAAAAAAACTTACCTTATACAATACATGGAAAATCTTATTGGCTTAGAGATTTTGCTTATGAAAAAATGCCAACATATGATAAGATAAAATCAGAATGTTACAAAAAACAAAGAATAGTAAAAGATAATGCAAGAATAAGCAGAAAAGACTATCATGAATTAGACGGTATTAGACCTGCTATTTATATAAAAAAATTTGAAAGATGTATAGGGAAAGGAAGTATATACGACCCTTACATATTATAAAATAAGGGGGATTTATGTATATAGATGCTCACAATCATTTAGAACTTTATGAAGATAAAATTACAGAGGCTGTAGATTGTATAAACAAAAACAATATATTGACTTTAGCTTGTTCGATGGATATACAAAGTTATATAAAAAATAAAGAAATATCTAAGAAAAGTAATTTAATAATACCAACCTTTGGAATACATCCAAACAATGCAAATAACTACGTTAATTCTTTAGAAAAACTAGATGAGTATATTATAGAAACTCCGATTATAGGGGAAATAGGCCTTGATTTTCACTGGGTTGAGGATAAAGATACTTATCCTAATCAAATAAAGGTGTTTGAGTATTTTTTAAAAAAGGCAAAAGAGTATGATAAGGTTATAAATGTACATACAAAAGGTGCAGAAGAAAAAGTTTTAAATTTACTAAAAAAATACGATGTAGGGAATAATACTATAATTCACTGGTATAGCGGGGATATAAGTTACTTAAAGAAGCTCATAAATATGGGATGTTATTTTACTGTAAGTGTAGATATCCCATATTCAAATTTAACTCAAGAAATAGTTAAATATATACCTATAGATAAGCTACTTGCAGAAACCGATGGTCCTACAGCATTGGAGTGGGTTAATGGAAAATACGCAATGCCTAGTTATATAAAAAATGTCTATAATGACATTTCCAAAGTAAAAAACATAGATGAAAATGAATTGAAAATACAAATAAAAAGCAATTTTGTAAAATTAGTCAAAGATTTACAAATAACGCCTTTATTATAATGAACACTTAATGTATAATAAAAATTAGAAAACATTTTATAACAAAAATTTACAAAAGTATATCGGGGGAGTCGGTTAACCGTCTGAGAGGAGATTTAAAATCTCGACCCTTGAACCTGAATTGGGTAATGCCAACGGAGGGAGATAAAAATTTGCTAAATTAAGTAAGTTTAAGTCTTATCCAAAGTTGGATAAGACTTTTTTGTTGATAAAAACTAAGAAGAGGTGACTTAAATGGTAATAGCAGATATAACAGTTATGCCACTAATACCAGCTATTAGTGAAGAAGAAGTTTATAAAGTAGTAGATGTAGCAATTGATTATACTAGAAACAGTGGACTTGAACATGAAATAGGGGCTATGAGTACTACTGTACAAGGAGAATTTGATGAAGTATTTGATCTTATAAAAAAAGTTCACAAAATACCTTTTGATTTAGGAATAGAAAGAGTTATAACAATGGCTAGAATAGACGAAAAAGTTGGTGGGCTTACAATAAATGAAAAACTTAAAAATCATAGATAAAACTAAAGATAATATACTTCCTGTAATTTTTATACTAACTATTATTGTTATTTGGCAATTTGTTGTAGAGTTTAAAAATATTCCTCAGTACTTAGTTCCTACGCCTTTAGATATTATAGAAGTTTTTCAAGAAGATTTTGATACTCTGAAATATCATACTTTAGTAACTATTTATGAAGGGGTAGTCGGATTTATATTTGCTGTAATATTTGCATTTTTACTTGGGATAATTATGGACTTTTTTAAGATAGTTAGAAGATGCTTGTATCCCATACTTGTAATATCTCAAACTGTACCAACAATTACAATAGCTCCATTACTTATAATATGGTTTGGGTTTGGGTTATTACCTAAGATAATAGTAGTTACTATAACTTGTTTTTTCCCTATAGTTATAAATTTTGTAGATGGACTAGAAAAAATAGACCAAGACTACATAAACTTATTTAAGACTATGAAAGCTAATAAATGGCAAATATTTTCGCATCTTAAACTTCCAATGGCTATGAATAATTTCTTCTCTGGAATAAAAATATCTGTAACCTATATGATTATGGCTGCAACTATTGGAGAATGGCTAGGAGGAGATAAGGGATTAGGAGTTTATATGGTAAGGGCAAAAAGCGCTTATGCCTTGGACAAAGTATTTGCATCAACTATTATAGTTGTATTTATTAGTATAATGTTTGTTTTATTAGCAGAATTTCTCAAAAAAATATTCGTATATTGGAATAAGGAGTGATCATATGTTTAACAAAAAAATAATATCAATATTAGCTACAACAGTATTAACTGCATCTCTTTTATCAGGATGTACAGGTAAAGATAATAAAGAAGCTTCAGATTTAGAAAAGGTTAAGGTAGTATTGGATTGGACTCCAAATACTAATCACACAGGGTTATATGTTGCATTAGAAGAAGGATATTATAAAGAAAAAGGGTTAGATGTTGAAATAGTACAACCTGCAGAAAGTACAGCACCTGTACTTGTAGCTACTAATAAAGCTGACTTTGCTATAAGTTATCAAGAGGAAGTTACATATGCAAAAACCTCAGAAGACCCACTACCTATAAAAGCTATAGCAGCTGTAATTCAACATAATACTTCGGGATTTGCTTCTCCTAAAGATAAGAACATTGTTTCTCCAAAGGATTTTGAAGGAAAATCATATGGAGGATGGGGATCTCCTTCTGAAGAAGCAGTTTTAAAAGCTGTTATGGAAAAAGAAGGATCAGACTATTCTAAGTTAAAGCTTGTAAATATGGGTAATGATGATTTCTTTACTGCAACAAAAAAACATATAGATATGGCATGGATATTTGAAGGTTGGACAGGAATAGAAGCTAAATTAAAGGGTCAAGAAATAAACTATATACCAGTTAAAGACTTAGATCCAGCTCTTGACTATTACACTCCTGTTATTGTTTCTAGTGAAGATAACATAAAAAATAATCCAGAAATGGTTAAAAAGTTTTTAGATGCTACATCTAAAGGATATAACTATTCTATAGAAAATCCAGAAGAAAGTGCTAAAATATTACTTAAACATGCTCCAGAATTAGATGAAAACCTTGTAATTGAAAGTCAAAAGTTCTTGGCTGATAAATATACAGATGATGCTCCAAGATGGGGAGAAATGAAAGATAGTGTATGGAATAATTATACAAAATTCCTTTTAGATAATAAGTTAATTGAGAAGGATATGAAAGCAAGTGAGGCATATACTAATGAATTCTTGCCAGAAAAGTAACATTAAGCTAGAACTTAAAAATGTAAAAAAGTCATTTGATAATACGAAAATACTAGATGAAATTACGATCAAAGTAAAAGAAGGAGAACTTGTATCTATATTAGGTCCAAGTGGAAGTGGTAAGAGTACAATATTTAATATTATAACTAATATAACAAAAGAAGACAGTGGAGAAGTTATTGTAAATGGAGATATAAGTTATATGCATCAAAAAGATTTGCTTCTTCCTTGGAAAAATATTTTAGACAATGTATCTCTTCCTTTGGTTTTAAAAGGTGAAAATAAGAAGGAAGCTAGAAGTAAGGCACAAGAATACTTCGAAACATTTGGACTTAAGGGATATGAAAAAAATCATCCTCATCAACTTTCAGGTGGGATGAGACAAAGGGCTAATTTTCTTAGGACATTTATAAATTCAAGTGATATTATGCTTTTGGATGAGCCATTTGGAGCTCTTGACTCTATAACGAGGTATAAAATGCAAGAGTGGTTACTCCAAGTTAGGAATAATTTAAATATGACTACATTATTTATTACCCATGATGTAGAAGAAGCTATTTTACTTTCAGATAGAATATATATTATATCTGAAAAACCATCTAAAATTAAACAAGAATTTAAAGTAAACAAAGAAAATAGAGAGAACTTGAAAAAACAAATACTAGATATACTTTAGATTTATTTAGGACTGCCAAATGGTGGTCTTTTTTCTTATAAAATGTTACTCTATTACATATAATTTATATAAATAGTTTTTAATCACAAGGATATAATAATTTGTCCGGTCTGTGGATAAGTTATTATATCCAACTACTAAACTTGAGCAACAGACCTGCTTTTCAAGGTCGTTGGCGACATGAGTGAAGCAAATTTTTTTATGGAGGGGAATATAATGATATATATAACGTCTGATATTCATGGGGATTTCAATAGATTTTCTCAGCTATTAGAAGATATAAAATTTTCATCAAAGGACAAAATGTATATACTAGGAGATGTTATATATAGAGTAGATAAATCATTTAGACTTATGAAATATATAATGGATACTCCAAATATGTATATGTTACTTGGAAACCATGAAAAATTGTTTTTAGAGATGATGGATATAGTAGATAATGAATGCGTATTAAACATAATAAAAGATGTTGTAGATGATAAAATAGAAATTGAAGATGGTATAAAAGCTATATATTTATTAAATAAAGAACAAATTGAACAATGTGATATAGAGCCTCACCATTGGAGATGGTTGCTTAAATCAACAGGTGAAGGATATAGTTTATTAAAAGATTTTTTGAGTTTTAATGTTAAAGAAAGAGAAGATATAAAAAAATTCATGTTACAACTGCCCCTATACTATGTAGAAGGAGAATATCTTTTAGTTCACTCAGGTATAGATGCAAGTGTTAAATACAATACATTAGAAGAACTATTACAAAAACAAACTATATATGATTTCATATTATCTAGAGAAAAATTCATATACAATTCGGCTATAAAAGATAAAACCGGTAAAATAGTTGTATTTGGAGATACCCCTACTATGAATATAGAAGGAAATGATAATAAAGGTAAAATATGGTATGATAAAAAACATAATTATGATAAAATAGGTGTTGATTGTGGATGTGGATTTTCTGATGGATATCTAGGTTGTTTAAGACTTGACGACATGAAAGAATTTTATGTTTATTAAAATAATAAATTGGTAAATATAACTTAAAAAGAATAAAGAGGTGTTATAGTGAATATAAATACTTTAAGACAAAAGATAACTGCAGAGGAATATGGGAATGATTTAGTAGATAGGTTAATAGGAAAATCACAAAATATAGATAACGTTGATTTTGGAAATGAAGATGTGTTAAATATGGTAATAAGTGACTTTGAAAAAGAACTAAGTTATATAGCATTTAAAGTTATTGAATTAAAACATAATGAAAGTAGCCCTGAAGATATAGAAATAGACAATTACTTAGGCGAAATAGAAGAAATGTTAGAATTAGAGTTAGAAGAATTAATGGATATAATTGAAATTAGGCTAGAAGAACTTGGGTACGAATCTTAAAAATTAACATGAAAATCACAAAATATATTGACACAAGTTTGTATCTAATTTATAATTTCATTAAGTAAATATTGCAAAGCCAGTGAAGAAGAGAGTAGATTAAATGGAGTTTCAGCGAACTAGGGTTGGTGTGAGCCTAGTAATGAAATTTAATTCGAAGAGAGCTTCTGAGGTTATTATCTGAACTAACAGTAGGATAATAGGTATGTTTCGCCTTAAGAAATTAGAGTGGATAAGTTTTCTTATCAATAAGAGTGGTAACGCGGATAATATTCGTCTCTTGGTTTTTATAACCAAGAGACTTTTTTATTTCAATTATTACTAATATTTGATGAGATTCTTATTAATAAGAGTGGTACCACGGATTATATTCGTCTCTTAGCATGTATATGCTAAGGGACTTTTTTGATTTCCGACAAATAAACTATCAAGGTCCCACCTTCTCAAGGCTATGACTACATGAGTAAACAAATAATGTAGGAGGTGATTATAGTTAACATGGCAAAAAAATAGCAAATGAAATACGCCATATTCCATTTGCTTAAGAAAAATAAAAAATTAAATTATCCATTTTAGATTATAACATATAAACAAAAATTGTATAGTAATTACTTTGAATTCTCAATTGATACTCAATATAAATTAATAATAATTTTAATAGGAGGAGTTAAAAATGAAAGAAAAAATAGTATTAGCATATTCTGGTGGTTTAGATACATCTATAATAGTACCTTGGTTAAAAGAAAATTATGATATGGAAGTTATTGCAGCTTGCGCAAATGTAGGCCAAGAAGAAGATATGAATGCTGTAGAAGAGAAAGCTTATATAAGTGGAGCATCTAAAGTTTATATAGAAGATTTAACTGAAGAGTTTGTTACTGATGCACTTTATAAAGCAATAAAAGCAGAAGCTAAGTATGAAGGAAAATACTTACTTGGAACGTCACTAGCAAGACCTATAATTGCCAAAAAGTTAGTTGAAATAGCTCATAAAGAAGGGGCTAAATATATATGCCATGGATGTACAGGAAAGGGAAATGACCAAGTTAGATTTGAATCAGCAATAGCAGCACTTGATCCAACTATAAAAATAATAGCACCTTGGAGAATATGGGATATTAAATCTAGAGAAGATGCTATAGAATACGCTGCTGAGAAGGAAATAGCTATATCAGTTACAAAAGAAAAAATATATTCAGTAGATGCTAACCTTTGGCATATATCTACTGAAGGTGGAGATATAGAATGTTTAGAAAACGAACACAACAAAGATGTATATAAAAAATGTGTTGATCCTGAGGATGCACCAGATACTCCTGAATATATAGAAATATATTTTGAGAAAGGTGTACCTAAAAAAATAAATGGAGAAGAAATCGCTCCTGTAGAACTTGTAAAAAACTTAAATAATTTAGGCGCTAAACATGGTATTGGTATAGTAGATATAATAGAAAATAGACTAGTAGGTATGAAATCAAGAGGAGTGTACGAAACTCCAGGAGGTACTATATTATACGAAGCACATAATATTTTAGAAAGTGCTACTTTAGAAAAAGATACTCTGCATTTTAAACAAATAGTAGCTATGAAGTATTCTGAGTTAATTTACAACGGATTATGGTTTGGTGGATTAAAAGAATCAATAGATGCTTTTGTTGAAAAAACACAAGAAAATGTAACTGGAACTGTAAAAGTTAAATTATACAAAGGAAATATAAAACCAGCAGGTGTATTTACAGAAAATGCATTATATGACCATGGAATTTCATCCTTCGGGAATAGTGAACTTTATGACCATAAAGATGCTGAAGGATTTATAAACTTATTTAGTTTACCACTTAAGATAAAATCTATGAAAACTAACAAGTAGGTGATAATATGAAACTTTGGGGCGGCAGATTTAAAAATTCAGAAAGTAAACTAATGGAGGATTTCAATTCCTCCCTTGGTTTTGACAAAAGAATGTATTTTGAGGATATAACCGGTAGTATAGCACATGTAAATATGCTTTGCAGCTGTAATATATTAACTGAAGAAGAAGCAGACGAAATAAAAAAAGGTCTTAACAATATACTAGATGATATAGAAAATGGAAACCTTAACATAGAAGGCGACTGTGAAGATATTCATTCATTTGTTGAAACTAACCTTATAAAAAGAATAGGCGAACTAGGTAAAAAACTTCACACAGCTAGAAGTAGAAATGACCAAGTAGCTGTTGATACAAAGATGTACGCTAGAAAGTATGGTTATTTAATTGTAAATAAAATAGACGAATTACTTTTAACAATAAAAAAATTAGGTGATAATAATCCTTATATCATGCCTGGATATACTCACTTACAAAGAGCTCAGGTTGTTACTTTTAAATATCATATGATGGCTTATTATTCTATGTTTCTTAGAGATAAAAAGAGAATATTAAACTCAATAGATATGCTAAATGAAAACCCACTTGGATGTTGTGCACTAGCTGGAACCACTTATGATATAGATAGAAGCATAACTACAAAGTTACTTAGTTTTTACAAACCTGTAGATAACTATTTAGATGGTGTTTCAGATAGAGATTATTTAATAGAAATGATGAGTAGTTTTTCTATAATAATGATGCACTTATCTAGACTTAGTGAAGAGCTAATACTATTTAGTTCTAAGGAATTTGAATTTGTTACTATGAGCGATGAATTTTCAACTGGTTCATCTATAATGCCACAAAAGAAAAATCCGGATGCATGCGAACTTATAAGAGGTAAGTGTGGAAGAGTATATGGAGATTTAATGGCATTGCTTACAACTATGAAGGGGTTACCACTTGCTTATAACAAGGATATGCAAGAAGATAAAGAATCTTTCTTTGATTCATTGGATACAACTATAGCGTGTTTATCTGTTATGAATGGAGTATTAGACACGCTAACTGTAAACAAGGACAAGATGTTAAAGGCTGTTAAAAAAGGATTTTTAAACGCTACAGAGGTTGCAGATTATCTAGTTAAAAAAGGGTTAGAGTTTAGAAATGCACACGAAGTAGTAGGAAACATAGTTTTATATTGTGAAGAAAACAATAAAAACATAGAAGATCTATCAATGGATGAATTTTTAACATTTAGCAACTTATTTAAAGAAGATATTTACCCATATATAGATTATAATAACATATTAAAGCAAGGGACAAAAAAGTATATATAAGCTATAGGACTACAAATAATTGTAGTCCTAATTTTTTTACCAAAACATAAAATTTTTTGTGAAAATAATATTGACCACCTATAAAAAAGATGATATTATATATCTTGTCAAGAGATACGAAAGATATTCCGAGGTAGCTCAACGGTGGAGCAACCGGCTGTTAACCGGTAGGTTGTGGGTTCGAGCCCCACCCTCGGAGCCAACATTTTTTTATTAAATGACACAAAAATATGCTAGTGTGGCTCAACGGTAGAGCAGCTGACTTGTAATCAGCAGGTTGTAGGTTCGATTCCTATCACTAGCTCCATACATGCGGGTGTGGCGGAATTGGCAGACGCACCAGACTTAGGATCTGGCGCCTTGTGCGTGGGGGTTCAAGTCCCTCCACCCGCACCATAATAAAACGGAGAGGTGTCCGAGTGGTTTAAGGAGCTGGTCTTGAAAACCAGTGACTCCGCAAGGGGCCGTGGGTTCGAATCCCACCCTCTCCGCCATTTTTATTTTTTGGACCTTTAGCTCAGTTGGTTAGAGCGCCCGGCTCATAACCGGTAGGTCTGGGGTTCGAGTCCCTGAAGGTCCACCA
>NZ_JCANUR010000032.1:0-11406 GCF_059569055.1 Sporacetigenium mesophilum DSM 16796
CACGCCGCCAGCGTTCATCCTGAGCCAGGATCAAACTCTCATGATAAACTTGGCATTACTTTATAAATAAATGGTGTGTTAATTGACCTACTGTTTAATTTTCAAAGTTCAATTTATTTTGTCCTTGTCTTAGCGACAAATAATATTATATAATCTCAAACTTCTTTTGTCAACTTATTTTCTTGACTTTTTTCGTCCTTTTCTTAAGGACAAGTAATAATATAACATCATTTATTATATGCGTCAACACTTTTTCTAAAAAAATTTCATAAAAAAAAGAAACTATCAGGATGACCTTATAAATCACCTTTGATAGCTTCTTTTTTCTTTAACATTTTTTCAAGTTCATTATATAATAACCCATCATTATAACTATAAGCATCCTCAACTTTATTAATAGTTAAATATCTTTTATAATCAAGAACAAAACTTACAATAGTAATATTAATAACAATGCCGTCATCAATAAAAGGACTTTTGATAACGTATTTAATATTATCATCGAAATCTTTAACCCTTGGATAAATAAGACCCAAGTCTTTATACCCACCCCTAAAGGCATAAGAAGTCATTTGATACATATCACTTTGACTTATACCAAACTTAGGATATTTGTTTTTATCTATTATTTTATACTTAGTATCCAAAATCATCGGATTGTTATATTTATCTTTTATAAAAATATCTTGTCTTAAATTAAATGCCCTAGATATAAAGTTGTCATCACTATATAGATCTGCTAAAAACAAATTGCTTTTTTGGCTTTTGATTTCTTTTAGATCCTTTTCAAAGTTCTTCTTAATAAAGTTAAAAATAAAATCTTCAAATAATATCTCCATAGGAACTAAAAAGCAAAAGTTCAATTTACTATCATTATCACTTTTAGATATAGAACTATTACTTAAAAACATTTCACAAAATTTAAGTACAATATTGTAATCAGTTTCTAACCTGCTTAATTTCACTTCATTACAGTCACTTCTACTACAACTAACATCATCAACTTCATCTAATATAAAGTTTATTTGCCTTAAATAAGCAATGCTATCTTTATTTGAAGTAGTTTTTAAAAGCATATTGCTTACGTATTTAATAATTTGATTGAACTTATTATTAAACTTAAAAGGCTCATAAACAGTATTAAACTTATTCCATCTGCCAGTTGCAAGATTATTGTTTATATACTTAGAAGTATTTAACCTTCCCTTTAGAAACTCCAATTCTTCTTCAACTTCTTCATAAGCATTATATGGCTTGTTGTAAATTAAATTTGATGTATACTTACCAAATATATATATTAAAAATTCAATAAAGCTATCAATATTGTCAAAATCAACATTTGTATCTACAATAGGGAACTTTATTTTATCACTTAATCTTAGCCAATATAACAAATTAACCATTAAGTACTTATCTATGTGTTCTTTATCTATATTTTCAAATACCTTAGGATAAACAGTTATATTTTCACCTTCATAACTTATAAACCCTACATAGTTTCTAGCCTTAACTTTTTTACCATCAAATATTAAAAACTGTTGCTCCCTTACTACTTCCTCATCACTATACATAGAACTATCATCATACAAACTATATCTATTGTTCCAACAGTCATTAATAAATCTTCTAAAATCATTTTGATTTATAGAGTTTTTAAGTTCCTTGAATTTTCCAAACTCCTTTAACTTCATAATTACTCCTCTATTCCATCAAAGTATAATTGGAATGTATCATAACATCTTCTAACTTTTATACCGCCTTTGCCTAAAACATCTACAACATCACTTTCATTAGAATAAAAATACTCATTTAATAAAGGTATAATCTTTTTATTTACAATACCCTCAAGGTCATCCATAGTTTTATTTACAAAGAAAGCATGTCCTATTATATAGTCAGCACTTCTCTTTTTATCATATATAGCACCATTTATAGGTTTTAGAATATGAGCAAACTCTGGTATAACAGAATAATCAGTATACATAGGTATAAAGTCAAATCTTCTTCTAAGAGCTATATCTATAAGGGCTATAGACTTATCTGCAGTATTCATAGTCCCTAATATAAATATATTTGATGGAACTCCAAATATCTCCTTAGAAGGCAAAGTTACAGAAGTTTCATTAAGTTGGCCTAATCTTTTGTCATCTTCAATTAAAGTTATAAGTTCTCCAAATATACGAGAAATGTTTCCTCTATTGATCTCATCTATAACAATAACATAATAATTTTCAAGGTCGTTTTTAGCTCTTTCTACTAAATCCTTAAATATACCATCTTGTTTAACAAATGATAATTGGTCAGTATTATTTGTATTTGCTCTAATACCTTGGATAAACTCTTCATAACTGTAGTTTTGATGAAATGTTGTAAATACTATTTTCTTCTCAGCTAAATACTTCTTATATCTTTTGAATACATTTTCTCTATCTACTTTGGATTCTTCAACTACTTCATCTATTTCCTTTTTCTCAACTATACTAACAGCGTAATTTACAGTATTATAAGTCTTACCCGTACCTGGAGGTCCATATAGTATCATATTCAAAGGAGTTTCTATTTCCTTTTCGAAAACCATTTCTTCTTCATACATCTCTTCATATACTTCTTCATCTTCAGCTATAACTTCTGTATTATATTTATCTAAGTCTATAGACTTGTTTTCTATATTCATTTTTTCTATCCTCGCCAGTAATTCATCTATATCAACATCAAATATTTCATTTAAGATGCTACTTTCAAACTCTGAGTTTTCTTCATTTTTAACTAAAATAGCACTTTTGCTACTTTTCTTATTTCCCCATGGCTTATTCTTAGTTAGATTTTCTATACTGCCCTTAGGTTCTTCTAGCTTTTCAAAACCTCTGTAGTATACTCCATTTTCACCTTTAGTTGCAGGAGATGTGAATACCCCTAAGAACATAATTCCTTTGTTTTCATCAAATCCATAGAAAATATTGTAGTTAGCAATTTTTTCTAAAGCTTTGTCACTAGATACTATTATATTATTTTTTAGATAAGTATCTATTTCTTCTCTAGATAATCCCTTAGTGTTATACGGTTGAAGTTTTAGATAGTTAGTTTCTATATTCCAAAGCTTCACTAAGTTCGATTCAAACATTAACTTCCCATAGACCCTACCCCTATTTTTTTCGTTCTTAACTTCTATATTATACTTTTCTAATTCTAAATGTATTTTTTTGCATAAGTCTGAGTAATTGTTTTCTACATCAGTGTTTGGGTCTAATAGTTTGCAAAACTGCATTAACTTAGAATTCTTAAATCCAGTTATCTTGTCCCCTGGATTGTTTATATATAGTATTACATTTCTTACTACCTCTGTTACCTTGTTTAAATCATTGTACTTTTTGTAACTTATTAGGTTTTTAATCCAATCATTTTGATATACATTAGTTCTTGCAAGTGTTCTTTTATCTTCATACTCATTGTATTTATTTTTATTAAAGGCATTTAAGTCTATATATGATACAATTTCGTTTATAATATTTAAGAAACTATGTTTAACCTCTTCGTTTATATAGTTGTCTAAAAGATCTTGAGTTTTAAAATTCCCTAGTGTTTCTATATCTGACTTTAATTCATCTAAGGCATTGTTGCTTATTACAAAGTTTTTAAACTCTGCCCATTTTTCATCTAACTTTTCAAAGGCATAATCTTCTCTTTCCATGTCATTTTTTATGTATCTACCACTATCTTCTAATGCCTTATCTATTGCAAGCTTTATACGTTGCTCATAGTCATTTTTTGTTCCTTCATATGCTCTTTTTAATATAGGTAAATACTTATCTAGATCTTCATTGTGATCTATTTTCATTTCTGCTTCTAATGTCCATCCATGGCTTTCTGGAACTATTCTTATGTTTAGATTTTGGACTTCTTCATCTTTTACATATTTTTTGTTTACAAGTATTCTTGTGAAATCTTTTCTTGATTGTAGTTCTACGTACATTTTTGAATTTATTTTAAAACCGATATAGTCATTTGTGTTGTATTGTACAGTACCATATAGACTATTTAGGTACTCACATATTCCCTCTATTCTTTTGTTAATCTCCATTACTACCTCCAATAAGTACTCCTATCTATTTTATTTTAACAATTAAAATTATTCCTTTATCACAGTAAAATCCTTCTCAATATCTAAAATCGATCTTTCATTTATTATCACACCATGAACAGATGCTCTTTTTAATGACTTCATATAATTTATTAGAAAAATAATCTTTTCATTTTCACCTTGTATTTCAGCTTCAACATTGTTATCATCTCTATTTTTAACCCAACCAGTTAAGTTTAGACGTTTTGCTAATTCATATATTTCTAATCTAAATCCTACCTTCTGCACTCTTCCTGAAAATAATATCTTTTTTCTAGCAATAGGTGTTGGAGTAAAGTTAGGCAACTCAATGTGCTTTACTTGATTAATTACATATCCATCTAGTAGTTTTTTTAAATAATATTTAAATCCCAAAACAAATCCTCCTTAATTGTGTATAAGTCTTGTGCGACTTATATCAAATATAACATTACTTATATCACATTTAAACCTATCCCCTAAATTATATCTCTCATATTGACATTTTGTCCCCGCATATTATATATGGACTATATTTTTATTATTGGGGGTATAAAATGACAACATCACAGAAACACCAAACTGCTACTCCAACTATTTTAGAATCTATATTTATAATCTTAACCTTCTTTTTAGTAACACAAAACTCTTACCTCGGAGATTTGGCAAAAAAATTTATAGGATTTGATAATGTATTTCAAGTTATAATTTTCATGTTAATAACTGAAGTTGTCTGTCTTTTTATTTTGTATTTTATATTAAGGCCTTATCTACATAAATTAAGAGGGTATTTTCTAAATTATAAGATTCTTAAATATGCTATTTTGGGTGTTTTAGCAAACTTTTTTATAACATTTGTTTTTAAAGCAATAATTTTATCTTTAGTAGGTCCAGGAGTTATGAAACCACCATTAAATCAGAAAATGTTAAGTCTGATAATAACTCAATATCCATATTTAATGTTTTTCTCTATAGTAATTTTCGCTCCTGTTGTAGAAGAACTTGTGTTTAGGTTTGCTATATTTAAACCATTATCTACTAAAAATAAACTTTTGGCTTATTTATTGTCTTCATTTATATTTGGATTCCTTCATATTTCAACTAGTGTAATGTCTTTACATAACTATAAGGAACTTTATTACCTTCCTGTATATATGACAGGTGGATTAGTGTTTGCTTACTTATACGACAAAACAAATAACCTTGCAACACCAATTATAGCCCATATGTTAAACAACTATATAGCATTTATATTTATATTGTGTAGTGCGTATTTACTTTAAAATATAATTATTTTCTATTGCAAGTTTTATACGCTGTTCATAGTCCACTTTAGTTCCTTCATCTCATTACATATACCTAGTTTTTTAAATTTCGCATAAGTAACCATTTTCAACGTTTTTTTATATATTTAAATATAAAGTATTATTTAATTAAGAGGTGCTTAAATGAGTAACTATACAAAAAATCCATATTTATATTGGCATAATAAAATGATGCAAAATTATACTATATATGAAAATAGTAAAAATAAAAAAACAAGACAAATAAGTGTTTCAGGTGAATGGGATACAAACTGGGGAAAAATGACATTGGAACAAAATGGCACTAAAGTAACTGGTACCTATGAATGGGATAATGGTAAATTAGAAGGTAATTTAGAAGAATATACATTAAAAGGATTTTGGTCAGAGGCCCAATCCTATGATTGTCCTCATGAAAAAGGAACATTTGAGCTTATATTTTACTCAGATGGAAAAAGTTTTATAGGTTATTGGGGTTATTGCGATGGTAAAATAGCAGGTGATTGGACAGGAACTCTAAAAACTACGACTCCTAAATTAAACGTAACTGGAGTATGGACAGTAGGGGATGGAAAAATAATACTAGAACAAGAGAACGGCAATGTTAAAGGTAAATACCTAGGTTTAGACTTTGGTGTAGAAGGTGAAGGAGATATTTTTGGAATTTTACAAGGAAATACATTAATTGGTCATTGGTATGGAGATCCTGCTTTTTATTATCCTGGCGGTTCAGGAAGTTTAAAAATAATATTTTCACCACAGGGAAACAGCTTAATAATCTACTTCTCTGATTACACCGGGTTAGTAAGCACTTTTAAGGCATTTAAAATTAACTATTAAATATTATACTTATCCATCAGTAACATTTTGTACTGTTTTGTATATATTTTAATTATTAGGTGTTATTTTAATTATATTAAGAGGTGCTTAAATGAATAACTTTACAGTAAATCCATATTTATATTGGCATAATATAATGATGCAAAATTATGCTTTATACCAAAGTAAGAAGAATAACAAACCAAGACAAATAAATATTTCAGGTGAATGGGATACAAACTGGGGAAAAATGATATTAGAACAAATTGATAACAAAGTAACTGGTACCTATGAATGGGATAATGGTAAGATAAAAGGTACTTTAGAAGGATATATATTAAAGGGGTTTTGGTCACAAGATATAACACATGATTGCCCTAACGACACAGGACCAATAGAATTTACATTTTCATCAGATGTAAAAAGTTTTACAGGAGTTTATGCTTATTGTGATGGTAAAGTAGCAGGTGGTTGGACAGGAACTTTAATAAATGCAACTCCTACATTGAACGTATCTGGCACATGGACAGTAGGTAACGGAAAAATAGTACTAGAACAACATACTGAACATGTTAAAGGTAGATATGAAGGTTTAGGCTTAGAAGGAGAATTTCAAGGAGATATTTTTGGAACTTTACAAGGAAATATATTAACTGGACAATGGTATGAAAATCCTAATCTTGATTCTACTAGTGAGTCAGGTCCTTTAAAAATAATATTTTCACCAGATGGAAAAGAATTAAGTCTCTATTACTATGGTCACAAAGGTTTATCAAACAATTTAAAAGGGGTACGAATGAATTAAAAAAACAGATATCTGCTACGATATCTGTTTTTATAATTTCGCCTCTTGCACTTCAACTATTGTAAAAATTCCCTCTGGTTTTATGGAAGGACTATCTCCTTTTACTATAGTATTATCTACCACTACATAATGTCCTTGATTAGTTTTAAGAGCTAATTTATCTGGATATATAGGTATTATTTCAAACTGAGCATTGGGAATTACATATGCCGTTTTGGCACTTAAAAAATGGTCTCCTACGTCTGTCGTGGAGATAAAATAGTTTTTTGAAGTTCCTATAACTACCTTCTCTCTATCTAATCCCTGTGGTACAAATGTAAGATTTGTTTCTGGAGTTATATTATCTTGATTTGCCATTACAAGATCTCCGCCTCCAGATATTGCTACTAAATATTTATTGTTATATGTCTTTAATATCATTTTTGTAAGCTTTCCAGATTTTAAATCTGATACAAATTTGTGTATAGGCACCTCTTGTTGTATATCTTGACGATTTTCTAATTTATAAAATTTATTAAAATCTATACTATAATAGTAGTATAGAGTTGATATATAATTTAAGTACAACATATTCTCTCCCTTCAAATATCTTATACTTATACTATGATACTTATATAAAGATAGTGAAATTATATTTTAACATTACAAATATAAAAGGCCATAATAAACAGCCTTCTACCTATAGAAAAAACCTGTCTAAGTGAGAACTATCAACTTCTAAACTAAGTTTGATTTTTCCATCAATAACTTCTAATATAGTTAAACTCGTATCACCAATATAAGGCGGACTCCAAAATTTTTCTAGAGGATTGTCCTTTGCTATTAATATAATAGCTTTTACTATTGCAGTATGAGTAACTACTAATATATTCTTACCTTCATTATTGTTTATAATATTAGCTAAACCATTTTTTACCCTATTTATTACTGAATCATAACTTTCACCACCCATAGTCTCAAATATATGTGGTTTATTTATAAAATTATCGTATTCCACAGGGTATTTTTCGTTTATTTCATCAAATGTCATGCCTTCCCATACACCATAATTCATTTCTTTAAAGTCATCATTTAAAACTAGTTCTGTATTATTATATTCTCTTATATAGTTAGCTGTATCTACCGCTCTTCTTAGAGGGCTACAATGTATTGCATCAAAATCCATATACTTTAGGCTTTCTCCAAGCTTTTTTGCATTTTCAATTCCCTTTTCAGTAAGAGCCGAATCATGGCATCCTTGCATTCTCTTTTCTGCATTCCAAACTGTTTGGGCATGCCTTGTTATAAATATCTTCATTAACAATCCCCTTTCACAAAATTTCCTTTGCTCATATTTATATTACTAAATTTCTCCAATATACATCTATATCCTCTAATTTTAAAAAACTCGCTACGCTCATGTCGCAATTTAAAAAGCGGATTCATTATGAATCCGCTTATGTATATTAAAAACTATTCTTGATAATTTGAAAGTGTAGTATTAGCTGATTGTAGTGCACTTTCTACAGCATTAAGAGTGCTTTGTATTTTTTGTCTATTTTCTGGTTTTTCTACTGAATTTAATGCTTGATTTAAAGAACTTTTACAGTTTTGTAATTGGCTAGCTGCAGTTTGAACTTCTTGTCTTGCATTTAAACCTTGGCTACCTGAAGAACTTTGTAATCCTGACATACTTGACATTCCTGAACTACCTTGTGATCCCATACTACTTTGCATTCCTGACATATTTGGCATTTCTGAACTACTTTGTGACCCTATGCTACTTTGCATTCCTGACATGTTTGGCATTTCTGAACTACTTTGTGATCCCATACTATTTTGCATTCCTGACATGTTTGGCATTCCTTGGTTATTTTTCATATTTTGCATATATTGTACCTCCATATTTTTATTTGTGCTTATCACACAAACCTATTATGTGATACTGCAAATATAAAAATACTAGAACAAAATCCCTGTGCCAACTATATTTTTCCATTATTTACAATAATTTATTTAATAAAATTTTTAAAATAAAAAAGGGCATTATCTTGTGATAATACCCTTATACATATACAATTCCTTCTGATACAATATCTACAATTCCTTTAAGATATATATCATCTACATTATTTTCATTACACTTTGTACATACTTCTAACTGACCTCCAGGTTGATTCACCGTGATATTTACACCTTTTTTAAGTTGATATGAAACTACTACCCCTAATGCTGTAGCCCCTGAACCACATCCTCTTTCCCAAACAAGGCTTTCTAATGATGCTACATAAACTAAAGGTTCAATATATGACTTTTCTTCATTATAAAACATTATGCCAAGTGCATCATATTCCATCCCATTTAGTTCTTCTTTAACTTTCATAAAAAACTCTTCCCTAGATTTTATACCTTCGCCATTAACAATTAAATGAGTTATACCTGGGAACTCTACAAGGGTTCCATTATATATAACATCTTTATATTCTATAGAAATATCTTTTATTGATTTATGTAAAGGCATATTTACATTTGAAGTGTAACTGTTTGAATTATTAAATTCTACTTCACAATATATAACTTCATCTACTCCAGAAACCTCTAATGGTACAGTGAATTTTCCTTCTTTTTCATGAACACCAAAATATTCTCTTTGAACTAAAATAGCTGCACAAGCCCTTGTTGCATTCCCACAAAATTCATCACCCATCATATGTAGTCTAGCACATGCTTCACTATTTTCTTTAGAAGGTTTTTCTATAAATCCCACTTGTTCTGCATTAATGTTACTATATGCCATTATCTTTTTTGCCACATCTTTGTATGTAGAACGTGGTAGGGGGTCGAGAATAAAAACAGTCATATTCTCTGTAGGGTTGGCCTTTATAAAATTTAATTTCATATTGTTCCTCCTTATAAAAGCAACATTTAGAGCTTTATATAAAGATATTTAATATTTTTTGAAAATATTACAACATGAAACTTCTAATTTATATCTGATAATCACAAAAATCAATTCTGTTATTAAGTATATCTACATAATATTAATTATGTAGACTAAACTATGAAATTACTATTTACGTTTCATACTTTTTATAAGTTGTTTTGTTTCTTCATCCACCCTTAAAGACTCAGTTATTTTTTGTAATCCTTTGTTATATGTAAAATCATCTAGTGTATTATTGTTTAGATATTTCATTGTCTTTTGCGGGAACTTAATATAACAAATTGAAATAGCCCAAGCAACAGCCATTTTAACGTAATAAGCCTCATGCTTTACTTCATCTAATAATATTAATACCCTATCAATGTAATCTTCTTGTATAAAAAAGTCTAGAAGCATTACAATGCCAAAACGCAATTCAAATTCTTGTTTTGATGATAGATATGGCTGTATATACTCCCAAACACGTTCCATATTTGTTTTGGTAAATTTCAATCCAATACAAAAGCTATCACAAACAGACCAGTTATCGATCTTTGGTACAAAGTCAGTAATATAACTTAAAACTTCTTCGATATCAGTTTTTACATATCCAAGGACCATACCTTGCAACATAACCTCTTCATAGTATTCATCTTGTGCATATTTCATATATTCTCGCCAATCTCCCTTGGCTATTTCTTTTGCAAGTTTTCTTAATAGTGGTATTCTAACCCCTATAATATTGTCAATACCAGGGCATAACTTACTTTGAAACTTTTGATATTCTTCATCTGCTAATTCAAAAATCTGTTCTCTTATTGTCTTTTCCAATTTTCTTTCTCCTTATAATTATCTTATATTATATATTTAAGATTATATCACTTTAGCCCCCCTCAAAATCCGAAAAATCTTACGTATATTTGTTATATAAATACGGAATTATAAAACCGCACAATTAAATTGAATATTAAGAATTCTATTTTAAATGAAGGTATTTATATACAACTTGTAGAATTATACTATGTCATCTATATTTAATGGGGGTATATATTTGTATGGATTTATTTTTAAAAGCACTTTTTTGTGCTCTATCATCGCTAATGATCTATGTTCTAATGAATTACATTCATCAAAAAATGTAATCTATAAAATAAATAACATTCTATACAAAATAAAAGAGTGGCTTGTTGGCTTCTAGTGTTGCATCAAAGAAATACTTACAGATTGACAATGGAAAAAATTTAATAATGAAAAAAAGAACCTCCTTGTGGTTTAATGGTTTTGTCCAGAAACCAAACACAAGGAGGTTCTTTTTTATGACTATTACTATTAATAATAATAAATTAGTTTTTCATAAATTGCTAGAGGAAATTGGAGGTAGTTTTCTTAATAGTACAATAAAGAAATACGATGGAGATTATAGAAGTCAGCACTTTGACTCAAAATCGCATATAAATTCAATGTTGTACTTGAATATAAG
>NZ_JCANUR010000033.1:0-10139 GCF_059569055.1 Sporacetigenium mesophilum DSM 16796
GTTAATGCAAATAGAAGTGAAATAGGGCCATGGGAAACTTTTACACTTGTTAACGTTGGAACACAACCACAACCACAACCACAACCACAACCTCAACCTCAACCTTCAGGTAATACTGTAGCATTAAGAGCTACTAATGGAAAATACGTAGCGGCAGAAGATGGAGGTGGAAGAGAGCTAGTAGCAAATAGAGATGAGATAGGACCATGGGAAACATTTAAATTAATAGATAGAGGAAGAAATCAAGTAGCTCTACAAGCTAATAATGGGAAATATGTATCAGCACAAAATCAAGGAAGAGAATTAATGGCAAATAAAGATCAAATAGGCCAGTGGGAAACTTTTACAATAGTAAGACTTCCAGGAAGAATAATAGCTCTAAGATCTAATAATGGTCAATATGTAAGATTAAGACCTAATGATAATAGATTGGTAGCAGATTTTAGACTTCAAGGGTTTAATGTATCACAAAATATATTCTTTGAACTAGTAAATGTTAGAGTTAGAAGATAGCATAAAAAGGGAATGGCTTAGCCATTCCCTTATACTATTTAGCACCTATTATTGCATCTAATTCATCTTCATATATAGTTTCTTTTTCTATTAACTTATTTGCTATATCTTCTAATAGATTTTTGTTTTTAGTTAAAAGGTCTAATGTATCGTGATATAATTTTTTTGACAACTTTTTAGCTTCATTTAGTATTTCACCTTCGTTGAGTTTATCAAACATAGTTAAATTTAACATACCTATATGTTCGCTCATACCATAAATCTCTATTAATTGTCTTATTGTATTTGTGGCTTGTTTTATATCATTAGATGCACCTGTTGTTATTTTATTTTCATCTTTTAGTAAAAGATATTCAGCAATTCTACCACCATAAGCTATTTTTACATTGTTCATAAGGTATTCCTTAGATGTAAGACTTTCTTGTTCTGGAACTCTAAAAGTAACACCACCTGCACCAGATGTAGATGGAATAATTGTTACTTTTGGAATAGAATCCTTGCCAACTAATTTTGCAACTAATGCATGACCTGCTTCATGCCATGCAACTAAATTTCTTTGGTATTCATCTATATGTCTATTTTTCTTTTTATCTCCTTCCATAACTACTCTAAAAAATGCATCGTCTATGTCGTCTTTTGTTATTTCATTATGGCCTTTATTTACAGCTATTATTGTAGATTCATTTATAAGTGTAGCCAAATCTGCACCACTAAATCCAACTGTTTCTCTAGCTAAACTTTGTAAGCTAACATCACTTGATAGTTTCTTATTTTGTGCATATATTTTAAGAATTTCAAGTCTGTCTTTTTGTTGTGGAAGAGGAACGTACACGTGTCTATCAAATCTTCCGGATCTAGTTAAGGCATCATCTAATATATCCTTTCTATTAGTAGCAGCAAGGACTATTATACCGCAACTTCCATTAAATCCATCCAGTTCTGTAAGAAGTGCATTTAATGTTTGATCTTTTTCTCCATTTGAGGCATTTGGACTTCTCTTTGATCCAACTGCATCTATCTCATCAATAAATATAACGCAAGGAGCTATTTTTTTTGCTTCACCAAAGAGTTCTCTAACTCTTTTAGCACCTACACCTACATACATTTCCATAAATTCAGATCCACTTGCATATAAAAATGGAACGTGCGCTTCTCCAGCGATGGCCTTTGCCATCATAGTTTTACCTGTGCCTGGAGGTCCATATAATATAACTCCTTTTGGAAGTTTAGCACCCATTTCATTGTATTTTTGAGGGTTTTTAAGGAATTCAACCAAAAATTCCATATCTTCTTTTACTTCTTCATTTCCAGCTATATGTGTAAATTTAACACTAGATGTAACTCTTCTAGATTTTTTCTTTCCTGATTGTCTAGGCTTTATGAAGTTGTGATAAACAATATATCCAAATAATATTAGAAATACAAGTTGTAACAAGTTGTAGATTAACATATTTGTAGATGTATCTGAATTTGCTTCAACAACTTCTACGTTATTTTTTAGTAGATATTCTTTAAAATCTTCAGTTCTAGGATTATCTGTTGTATATGTTTTTCCTTGTTTATCCGTGAATTTAAACTTAGGATCTACAAAATTTATAGTAACCTTCTCTATATCTTTATTTTGAACCATAGATGTAAAATTGTTATAAGTTGTTTCCTTAATAGATCTTTCTTGCAATGAAGACAAAAGTGTAGTAAACGGTATAAATGGTATTATAAACATTAAAGCTATAATAACGTATAAAGCTATGAACTGCGGATCCCATGGTTTTTTGGGTCCTTTAGAGTTAGAATTATTAGAGTTTTTAGCCATATAAAACCCGAGCCTCCTTAAAAAATAAAGCATAATTATAATAATTATTATGTGACTATATATATTTTTTTATTACTAATAGGAAAAATATATATCCCATAATAATTAATATATTTTTTAATTAATATTGATTAAATTTTGGAAAAATATTATAATTAATACAAACATATGAACAGATATTCATATATTGAATTAAGGGGGACAAAATTATGAAAAACATTGACACTATAGAAAGTTGTAAGTGTAATTTTATACATGAAGATATAGTAAGTGATGCTAGGGATAATATGCCTCAAGAAGAAATGCTATACGATTTAGCTGAACTTTTTAAGGTATTTGGAGATACAACTAGAGTTAAAATACTTTATGCATTATTTTCATCTGAAATGTGTGTATGTGATATTGCAAACTTACTTGGAATGACTCAATCTGCAATATCTCATCAATTAAGAGTGTTAAAACAAGCTAGGCTTGTTAAATATAGAAAAGATGGAAAAGTTGTTTATTACTCATTAGACGATGATCATATAAAACAAATATTTAACTGTGGATTATGTCATATAAATGAAGTTTATGGCAAATAACGGGGGGGAAATTATGGAGATGAGTATAGTAAAAAAAGATTTAATAATAAATGGATTAGATTGTGCTCATTGTGCATCTAAAATAGAAAGTAAGGTAAATGAGTTAAAAGAAGTAGAAAAAGCAACTATGAACTTTATGAATAAAACATTAACCGTAGAAATAAACTCAAACGATATAGATGAAGTTATATCAAAAATAGCTAAAATATGTGATGAAGTAGAACCAGGGTCAACAGTGAGCCTAAAGGGAAGTAAGTCCAAAAAGTCTTATACAAAGATATTTTTACTAGAAGGTTTAGGCTGAGCTCATTGTGCTTCTAGTATAGAAGAAAAGACTAATAACTTAGATGAAGTTAAAAATGCAACTATGAACTTTATGAGTAAGACATTTACTGTAGATATAGACGAAAAATATAATGTTGATGAGGTTGTAACTAAAATAGTAAATATAATAAATACAGTTGAATCCGGAATCAATATAACTATACAAGATAAAAAACAAAACAATAAACATTCACATGAACATACACATGATGAAGGTTTCTTCAAAGAAAATAAAAAAGAGCTTATGATATTAGGTATAGGGGCTTTGGTTTATGTGTTTGGTATATTTGAGTCTTTTATAAATACATCAGAAATTCTAAGTAATATTATATTCTTAATTGCTTATATAGTTGTAGGTGGAGAAGTTTTACTAAGAGCAGCTAAAAATATAACAAAAGGCCAAGTATTTGATGAGAACTTCTTAATGTCAATTGCAACATTAGGTGCAATAGCAATAGGAGAATTCCCAGAGGCTGTAGGGGTTATGCTTTTTTATCAAATAGGAGAGTTCTTCCAGCATATGGCTGTAGATAAATCTAGAAAATCTATATCATCGCTTATGGAAATAAGACCAGACTATGCAAACCTAAAAGTAGGTGGAGACATTAAAGTAGTTTCACCACATGATGTTAATGTAGGAGATTATATAGTTGTAAAACCAGGTGAGAAAGTTCCACTAGATGGAAAAGTAGTAGACGGGAGCTCAATGCTTGATACATCTGCATTAACTGGTGAGTCAGTTTTAAGAGATGTATTTGTAGGAGATGAAGTACTATCAGGGTTTATAAATAAAAATTCACTAATTACTATTGAAGTTACAAAGGAATTTAATGATTCTACTGTAGCTAAGATACTTGACTTAGTTGAAAATGCAAGTAGCAAAAAATCTAAAACTGAAAACTTTATAACAAGATTTGCAAAATACTATACTCCAGCAGTTGTTATTTGTGCACTTGCTATAGCACTTGTACCACCTATATTTACAGAGGCTAAAGATTTAGGGGATTGGTTTTATAGAGGACTTATATTCTTAGTAGTATCTTGTCCTTGTGCACTAGTTTTATCTATACCTTTGAGCTTCTTCAGTGGAATAGGTAATGCATCTAAAAACGGTATTCTTATAAAGGGAAGTAACTATTTAGAAGCACTTAAAAATGTTGAAACAATAGTGTTTGACAAAACTGGTACTTTAACAAAGGGAGTATTTAATGTAACAAAAATAGTACCAAATGGAATAAGTGAAGATGAACTTTTAGAATATGCAGCTATAGCAGAATGTAGTTCAAATCATCCTATAGCTAAATCAATAATAAAATCTTATAACAAAGAAATAATAAAAGACAAAATATCTAAATACGAAGAAGTTCCAGGTCTTGGTATAAAAGTACAATATGAAGATAGTTATATATTAGCTGGTAATTATAAGTTAATGAAAGATGAAAATATAATGTTCTTACCTGTAAGTGAAAGTGGAACAGTCGTTTTTGTAGCTATAAATGGAAGATTCAAAGGATATATAGTTATATCAGATGAGATAAAAGATGATTCAAAAGATGCTATAATTAACTTGAAAAAATCTGGAATAAAACAAGTTGTAATGCTTACAGGGGATAACAAGTTAGTAGCAGAAAAGGTAGGAAATGAGTTAAATATAGATAAAGTTTATTCTAATTTATTACCACATGAAAAGGTAGAAAAGTTAGAAGAAGTATATAATACTAAATCAGAAAAAGGAACTATAGCATTTGTAGGAGACGGTATAAACGATGCTCCAGTACTTGCAAGGGCAGATGTAGGGATTGCAATGGGAGGACTTGGTTCAGATGCTGCAATAGAAGCAGCTGATATAGTTTTAATGACTGATGAAATAAGCAAACTTACTAAGGCTATAGAAATAGCAAAGAAAACAAATACAGTAGTATGGCAAAATATAATATTCGCTCTGGGTATAAAACTTATAGTATTAGTTTTAGGAGCAGGTGGTATAGCTACAATGTGGGAAGCTATATTTGCAGATGTTGGAGTAGCAGTAATTGCTATACTAAACGCTATGAGGGTAATGAAATAGGTAATAAAAAAGTCGCTGTCTTTAAAGACAGCGACTTTTTTATTTTATTCTAATATACTTAAGTTATTAAATGATATTGTTTGAGTTATATCTAGAGAACTTGGTATATAAGTTATTTTAACCAAATCTCCTTCTTTAGTTAAAGTAAGTTCTTGACTTTGTGTTATAGGAGCAGTAATTATCTTATTATAACTATCTAATAATATTGAATAATATGTGTTTCCATCTTGAACAAAGCTATTTATTCTTAGTATCTTTCCAGTTAATTCTTTTTTATCTCCAGTTGAGTTAATTAATATATTTTTACTTGATAGTGTTTTAATATAATTATTCCTAGTTTCTTCTACGTTTTCTCCTACACCTATTAATGTATAATCTTCAACATTTACCATAGCATATGATTTTGTTAAGTCGTTTTTATCTTGTAGAGGTATAAAGTAAGTAGGAGTATTTTCAACTCTCATAAGTATAGGAAATGATCCTGTATATCCTTTTTCTTGAACTTTACCTTCAGCAGATCTCATAGAAGCTTCTTCTGTAGCTCCACTTGATTTAAAGTAAAGTGTTTCCATAGTTCTTGTATCAACTAAATAAAATCCTAAAGAACTATCGTCTTTTCCAATACTAGTAATTCCAGTATAGTAATAACATCTTCCTTCATTATAGACCATTCCAACGCCTTCAGTTGCTTTGAGCTTTCCATTATCGTTAAATGGTGAAAATCCTCTTATATATTCACCTCTATAATTAATGTTATTTCTAACAAGGTTAAGAGGTTGTATTCTATCTACCCATTTAGGGGTATTATCTATATTATATTCTTTTATTTTTCCACTTTGAGCATCTACAATAGCAACTCCAAAAGCTTTTTTTCCACCTAAACCTACAGTGTTTTTATAAATAGTTGCAGTATAATAAGGTTTTAAGTCATCGTCAACTTCAAATGTAAAGTCTGTGTATAACTTAGTAGGGTCATTAAAATATAATGTTCTTTGTAAATCTTGATTTAAAAATGATTTTGGTTGATATTTAAGTTTGCCATCTACAATTTTACTTTCTTTATTGTTTGCATTTACAATTATATATGGAGTACCTAAACTTTTGTTGTTAAACCAAGAAAAGAAATTTTTATGTTCAATTGGAGCAACCCAATAAAGGCGACCTCCTATATTTTGTAAAGTTAAACCTCCTAAATGCGCTCTACTTCCTAAGTTTCCACCATAATCACCAAGCTGTTTATCTGCCACTCTACTTGCAGTCTCTTCCGTAACTATAGGAGCTTTACTTAGATCAAAAGGTTCTATTTCTTTGTTAAATTCTTTTTCTGTAGGATTAGGAAGCAAGTTTTTATAGTCTTTTGCATTAAATATAGGAGACGTTGTAATAAACGCTACTATAAAGCCAATACCGATATAACTTATTAATCCCAATATATAATTTTTCCATAAGATGTGTTTACTAGTAGTTCCACTAAATACAGGGATTAATATTGCTGACAATAAAAATATAAGTACTGAAAAAATAAATATAGATTTTATATCTTTAGCAAATGGAACTAATAAAAAATAATCTGCTATTATAACAAGTAATAAAATAACAAAAACACCTATAATATTGAATTTTTTGCTCATATACATACTCCTTTAAATTTGTTTATAAATAAACTTAACTAATTATACCAATAAATATTATTTATAGTATATAAAATTCTATATTATAAGTATATTCAACTACAACCAGCTTGTTGATAAAAAAAGAAGAGCCATAGGCCCTTCTTAAAAGCGAATTTTATCTTAGTGAGTCTGTAAGAACAACAGGGTGTACCTTCCAATACATATTTTTATTATTCTTTTTTCCTTGTGATACTATTTGGCCTTTTATATATACATCTTCGCCTATTTGAATATCTTTGTTTTTTGCTTCACATACAAGTGTATAAGATAGAGCATCTAAGTTTTTATCTAGGGCACTTTTTAAACTATTATTACCCCATTCGGTGGGAGTACAACTTATTACTATGCTATCTTCTGTTTTATCAACTACAACTCCAACCCAACTTATATACATTCCATTAATAATTTTATTCCAGATTTCATCTTGGTTTTTTAGACTATAGTATTTGTCACAAAAATCTTTAAATGGTAGAGTAGTCCACACCATATCTGGATGCTTTATTGGATGATATGTCTCTAATACATTATCATTGAAATTATTTTCTTCTACATTATATATTAGAGTATTAGATAAATAAGGTTCATCTTTATAATAGTAGTTTATAATTACATTGTTTTTTATTGGTGAATTACTTAGTTTGCCTAAAAGGTCGTATCCAAAATCATTTGTATATTCTTGAATTTCTTTAACTTTTCCTTCATTAAAAATTATATCTACAATATATTCTTTTGATTTTGTAGATATTTTTACATTTGTTTGTAAATGATGATCTTCTTTATAGATTTTATCTAGGGGTAGAACTATACTTTCTATACTGCTGTTACTAGAATAAGTAACTGAAGCTTCTAATACTTTATTAGTTCGCGATACTAAAAGCAAGCTAGATATAATTACAAAAAAAGATAAAGTAAAAATTATAATACCAAACTTATTTAACTTCAATTTCATTATTAACCCTCCTTTTATCCTGATAATTTTATAATGCTTATTTAACAGTTTTATATGTAAGTAATTAAAAACTTTTAGATATTATATCAATTTTAAGTTTTATTACATTGTAGAAAAATTATCAGATTGGAAGAATTTGTGGGTTTGAAACAACAAGTGCGTATGTTACAATTAATTTACAGAAAAGTTACAAATAGTTACAAGGCATGACAAATCTTTTAGACTATACCCCTTTGGTATGGGACCTATAGTCATATGGAAAATCTACTGGAAGAATTTGTGGGTTTGAAAATACAAGTTCATATGTTACAATTAATTTACAGAAAAGTTACAAAAAAGTTACAAAGTTAGATAAAACTAATATTTCTTAAAAATTAATTTTATAGGTTTAAATTAATCAACTAAGTTTAAATCATAAGGAGGATACAAGTTATGATGAAGAGAACAAAGAAAATATTCGCATATGCTATGATAGGTACAATGTTATCAGCTTCAATGGTAAGTGGTGCAGATGCATTAACTGTTAAAACAGTAAAGGTACCATGTAACAATACTACTATAAATAGAAATGTTGACTTTAACAAATTATTTGAGCAACGTTTAAGTGAAATATTAAAAAACTACAATATAAATATAACTAAACCAGAGCCAACAAAACCAACACCGGCTCCAGTACCAACACCAGAGCCAACAAAACCAACACCGGCTCCAGAACCAACAAAACCAACACCGGCTCCAGCACCAACACCAGAGCCAACAAAACCAACACCAGCTCCAGCACCAACACCAGAGCCAACAAAACCAACACCGGCTCCAGCACCAACGCCAGCTCCAACAACTGGGGAGTTTAGTGCATATCAACAAGAGGTTTTAAATATTGTAAATAAAGAAAGAACTTCAAGAGGATTAAGTGCTCTTAAGTTAAGCTCTGAAGTATCTAAAGTTGCTACTATAAAATCACAAGATATGATAGATAAAGGTTACTTTGATCACAATTCACCAACATACGGTTCTCCATTTGATATGATGAAGAAATTCGGTATAACTTATAGATCTGCTGGTGAAAACATAGCAATGGGTCAAAGAACTCCACAAGATGTTATGACTGCTTGGATGAATTCAGATGGACACAGAAAAAATATATTAAACTCTAGCTTTACAGAAATAGGTATAGGTATAGCTAAAGATAAAAACGGAAGATTATACTGGACACAAATGTTCATAGGAAGATAATTATAATATAATATGAAGTGGGATGAAATCTAATTTCATCCCACTTTTTTTAATTTCCACTGCTAAACATTAGCAAGGTCCTGATTTTCAAGGTGGTTGGCGATAATAAAACAATTTCTACCAAAATATGTTTGAATTATCTAAATTGTGGTAAAATGTACTAGGGGAAATATATGCTTATAGAACTGTAAGAAATTGAGATTATTTAATAAATATAAGGGGGGTATCATCTTGGATACGGTAATGGAGTATTCAAAAGCAAAATACTTGACCTATGAAAAGTATAAAGAAGTTTTTGCTTTAGTAATATTTGTTGTAACTATGACTTTAGTAGCAAATAAAAATTATATATTGTTTCACAGTATTATCGATCTTTTTGCTGTAATAGTAGGAGTTGTAATAACCGTAATAGCTTATAATACGTATTCTCTAAATAAAAATAGTTTCATGGGATTTTTGGGCATAGCATATTGTTCTATAGCAGTAATCACTTTTATCCACGTTTTAACATACAAAGGAATGAATATTATTCCAGGGGTTTCAGCTAATACACCTACTCAATTATGGGTTGTTAGTAGATACATACAAAGTATATCTCTTGTTATTAGTTTTAGATATATAAATAAAGAATTAAAATTTAATAAATCCCTACGTATATATGGGATTTTAACTGCGTTATCAATATACATATTGTTTTATACAAACATATTTCCAAATTGTTTTGTAGAAGGAAAGGGCCTAACAAATTTCAAAAAAAATAGCGAATATATAACTATGGCAATATTTTTTATTGCTTCAATTATACTTAAAGCTAATAAAAAGCATTTTGAGAAAAGCCAGTACAATTTAATTTTTACTTCTTTTATATTGGATATTTTAGCTGGAGCTATGTTTACTACATATGCAAGTGTATATGGACAGTCAAACATGATAGGCCATATTTTAAACTTTTTATCTTATTATTTAATATATAAAGCTATTG
>NZ_JCANUR010000034.1:0-8884 GCF_059569055.1 Sporacetigenium mesophilum DSM 16796
ACTCTAAAATATCACAAACTTTTGAAAAGTTATTCAAGTTATGCCCAAAAGTATTAACAAAATCCCCAATAGTCCTACTTAAAAAGTTTGGATAATACACAGGCACCATTATCAATCTATATTTATATATTCTATATTAAAATTGAAACTCCTTATTAAAAACAGATTTTATGATATTGACATATAGATATATACATGATATTATAATCCATGTAGTAAAAAATATGGAGAAGTACTCAAGTGGCTGAAGAGGCTCCCCTGCTAAGGGAGTAGGTCTCGCAAGGGGCGCGAGGGTTCAAATCCCTCCTTCTCCGCCATTTTAAAAAGTCGTTGATTTTTCAACGACTTTTTTCATTTCTAAATTCTTTTGTTAAAATATACTTTGATAAGGTAGATATATTATTTTCCAAGGGGTCTAGGTTTATCATCAATGGTATTATAGTACTAAGTTCATAGTATATTATATTATTTGTATTATTATCAAATCCATTTTTTATATTTAAGGTAATATTTATTCTATTCTTATGACCGTTTATTGAATAATTTTCTTTATAAATTTCTATGTCCACAGGAAAATCTATATTAGATATGTATTCTATAGTCAAAATATTTTTTTTGAATTTATAATTGTTCATAATAACTTTATATGAGCTATTGTATATATCTACTTCTATGAAATCTAATCTTTCTTCTATTAAACTTTTTATTTTAAATATTTTTCCAAGATAGTATATATCTTCGTAATTATGGAGAAGTATTTTCTTTTTTAACTCTTCATTTTGAGTTATTTCATACTGTTTATATAATTCCACACTATCTTTACCTGATATTGTATCTTTTCTCTCTATTCCTAAGTATTTTTCAACTGTTTTTAGTTTACAATCTATAAGTGATAATTTTTTTTGATAAGGCCTAACTACATTTAGGATATCTATATCTTTAGTCTTATCTATGATATAATTTATATCATTAGATTTAAATCTTTCGTTTAAATATGGAATATCAAAGCGTATACCATTAAAGGTTATATGATATTTAAATTCTTTAAATGCTTCCTTGAAGTAAAACAATATTTCTTTTTCCTCATTAGAATTATCTGCGAAAAACTGTTGCACAATAGTTTTATTGTTTTTTATATATAAGATACCGATTAAGATAACTTTACTATACTTAGGACTAAGACCTGTTGTTTCTATATCAAAAACACAGTGGTTAGTTGGAATATCTATTATTTCATCTATAACATTAGTTATAATTTGCATAAGTTCACTCCTGTATATTTATTTGCCTAAGTACATTATAATACAAATAAAAAATATTTTAAGGTGATAAGTCATGCTAAATATAGAAAATTTAAACAAAAATCAAAATAAGGCTGTAAATCATATAAGTGGACCTTGTATGGTGTTAGCAGGCCCAGGTTCAGGAAAAACAAGAGTAATAACATATAGAATAATAAATATGATACAAAATAGCAATATAAATCCAGGGAACATATTAGCAATAACATTTACTAAGGCATCTGCCACTGAAATGAAAGAAAGAGCGTTGAAATTAAGTTCTGATTATGGAATAAATAAGGTTACATTTGGAACCTTTCATTCTGTATTTTTTAGGATATTAAGACATTTCAAGAAATATAACTTGGATTATATACTAAATGAAAAAGATAAAAAGTTTATAATAAAGAATATACTAAAAACTTTAAAAATAGAAAATGGCGAAGATGAAGACATTATTTCAGGTATTATAAATGATATATCATACTTGAAAAATGAACTTATGGAAGCCGTAGACTTTGATTCAAACACATTGTCAAATGAAGAATTTAAAAACGTATATAGAATGTATGAAGAGTACAAAGAGCAAATGAATAAAATAGATTTTGACGATATGTTAATACACACATATCATTTATTAAATAACAATGTTAGTGCTCTTAATACAGTTAGAAATAGGTACAAATATATATTAGTAGATGAGTTTCAAGATATAAATAAAGTTCAATTTGAAATATTAAAGCTCATATCGTCACCTAACAATAATATATTTGTTGTAGGAGATGAAGACCAAAGTATATATGGATTTAGAGGGGCAAGACCTGACTTTTTATTGCAATTTGAAGAGTACTTCCCAAATGTAGTTAAGATAGTACTGGATGTGAATTATAGGTCAACGAAAAATATAATATCTTCAGCAAATAAACTTATAAAGAACAACAGTAATAGATATGATAAAATCATAAAGCCGAATAGAGAAGATATAAGTAGTGATGTAAATTATATGTATCCTGAAGACTCTGAAGATGAAGCGTCAAAAATAGGAAAAGATATAGCTCAAAAAATAAATGAAAATAATTTAAATTACTCTGATTTTGCAGTTATATATAGAACCAATATTCAATCCCGGGCACTTATAGATGTATTTATGGATATGAGTATACCATTTGTAGTAAGAGATACCGTAGTAACTATATATGACCATTGGGTATGTCAAGATATACTATCATACTTAAGGTTATCTTTAGATATTAATCTTAAAAATGAATGGATAAGGATTATAAACAGACCATTTAGATACATATCAAAAGATAGTATAAAGATGGCTAGCGATGAATCTAACTTTATAAATACTTTAAAAGAAAAATGTGATCTCCATTACAAACAACTACAGACTATAGAAGATTTAGAAATGGATTTGGGATATATAAGCGGGCTATCTCCTAAAAATGCAATATCATATATAAGAACTAGCTTAGAATACGACAGATATATAGTAGAGTATTGTTCTAATCGAAAACTAAAGGCAAATGGATTATTCGAAATATTAAATGAGATAGAAAGTTCTGCTGTACATTTTAAGACTGTAAAAGATTACCTAGATCACATACAAAAAGTAAAAGAAGAGATGGTCTATGCAAAAAAAGATGTTATCAAAGATGGAGTAGTGTTTACTACTATGCATAGTGCAAAGGGTCTAGAATTTAAAAATGTTTATATAGTAGGAACAACAGAAGGAACAATTCCTCATGAAAAGTCATACGATATAGAGGATGAAAATCAAAAACTTCAAGCTATAGAAGAAGAGAGAAGGTTACTTTACGTAGGGATAACAAGGGCTATGAATAACTTATATATAAGTATACCTAAACACAAGTATAATAAAGCTGTATTTAAATCTAGATTTATAGATGAAATAAAAGGAATAAAAAAGAAAGATCTGAATAAAATTAAAGTAAAGCAAGAAGAAAATATGATTAATACAGATGTAAATACAGGAGATAAAATATACCATAACAAATTTGAAGAAGGACTTATACTAGATAAAGAAGATGGAAGGATATCTGTTGAATTTAAAGCAGGTATAAAACTACTTGATTATATAACTTGTTTAAAGAATGGTATAATAAAGAAAATAAGTAAATAAATTACAAGTATAATTTTCAAAAAACTATGTTGACAATATATTAATATGTCTGTATAATCAAATTAAATTAAATATTGTAAATCCTACGACGAAGAGAGTAGCTTAAATGGAATTTACAGCGAACTAGGGGTGGTGTGAGCCTAGTAATGAAATTTATAGTGAAAAGAGCTTTTGAGGATATTGCTTGAACTAATAGTAGGGCAATAGGAGTGTCTCGCCTTAAGAGATAAGAGTGGATAAGTATAACTTATCAACAAGAGTGGTAACGCGGATGTTAATTCGTCTCTTGGTCTTCGGACCAAGAGACTTTTTTATTGTTACTAAACTTGATGAGTATATTTATCAATAAGAGTGGTACCACGGATAATAATTCGTCTCTTAGTCATATGACTAAGGGGCTTTTTTTATGTTAATTTTGAGGAGGCGATAGTAATGAGGTGTAAAAAACAAAAAGGTTAATAATAAAAATTAATTATAAAAGAAAGTAAAAAACAATATAAAATTATTTGAGTATTCTCATTTAAAAATCATTATACTTTGGGAGGTATTATCATGAAGAAAATAAAAAGTTTATTAATATATACATTTATATTAGTTTTAGCAATGTCATTAGTTGGATGTGGTTCTAAAGAAGATGTAAGTAAATTACAACAAATAAAGGATAAAGGGGTATTAGTAGTTGGAACATCTGCTGATTATCCTCCATATGAATTTCATAAAGAGATAGATGGAAAAGATACTATAGTTGGTTTTGATATGGCTATAGCGCAAGAAATAGCTAATGATTTAGGAGTAAAATTAGAAATAAAAGATATGAAGTTTGATGGATTATTAGGAGCACTTACAGCAGGTAATATAGACATGGTTGCCGCTGGAATGACTCCAACTGAAGAAAGACAAAAAAATGCTGATTTTTCAAAGATATACTATACTGGTCAAAATGTAATAATTGTAAACAAAGCTAACGTAGATAAATATAAAACTATTGAAGATCTTAAAGATTTAAAAATAGGTGCTCAAAAATCTAGTATACAAGAACAATTTGCTAAAGATGAAATAAAAGCAACAAACATAAAATCTTTAAGTAAGATTCAAGATTTAGTTTTAGAACTTAACAATGGAAACGTTGATGCAGTTATATTAAGCAGCAATACAGCTGATTCACACCTTAAAAAATATGATAAGTTAACATTATCTAATATTAAATTAACTAGTGGAGATGAAGGTTCTGCAATGGCTTTTAAAAAGTCTGAAGACAAAGAATTAATAAACGAAGTAAATAAAACATTAGATAAGTTAATGAAAGAAGGTAAAATAGATCAGTTTGTTGATGAAGCAACAAAATTATCTCAATAAGCCTAAATGGAGGTGACAACATGGATTTTTCTTTCTTAAGTGAATACTATAAGTTTTTTATAAATGGTGCAAAAATAACTATAATGGTATCTTTAATAGCAGTAATATTAGGATTTATATTAGGGATATTCATATGTCTTATGAAAATATCAAAGAATAAATTTTTAAAAATAATATCATCAGCTTATATAGAATTTTTAAGAGGTACTCCTGTTTTAGTTCAACTATATCTTATATACTATGGGTTACCTACACTTGGGATTACATTCCCAAGTATAGGGCCTATATCATCTGACTTTATAGCTGGAACTTTAGCATTATCTATAAACTCTAGTGCATATATAGCAGAGATATTAAGATCAGGTATCCAATCTATAGAAAAAGGTCAGATGGAAGCAAGTAGATCTTTAGGAATGGATTATACTATGGCTATGAGATATATAATAATACCTCAAGCTTTAAAAAATGTATTACCTGCTTTAGTAAATGAATTTGTTGTTTTAGTTAAGGAATCATCTATAGTTTCTATAATAGGTATACATGACCTTATGTACAATGCAGATACGGTAAGAGGTAACACTTATTTAGCATTTGAGCCTCTTATAATAGCTTCTATTATATACTTTGTTCTGACATTTAGCTTATCAAAGCTTGTAACTATGTTTGAAAAGAAACTAGCAAGTAGTACTGTATAGGAGGTATTAATATGATAAAAATAAATAATTTAAAAAAGAAATTTGATAATTTAGAAGTACTCAAAGATATAGATTTAAATATAAGTAAAGGCGAAATAGTAGCTATACTAGGACCAAGTGGCTCAGGAAAAAGTACTTTGCTTAGATGTATTAATTTACTTGAAGAACCTAGTGGTGGAGAAATAATATTCAAAGATAAAAACATTACTGATAAAAATAATAACATAAATACTACAAGACAAAAAATAGGAATGGTTTTTCAAGGTTTTAATTTATTTCCTCATATGACTGTACTAGATAATATAATATTATCTCCTGTAAAAGTAAAAGGTGTTTCAAAGGATGAAGCTATAAAAAAGGCAGAATTATTATTAGATAGAGTAGGATTATTGGATAAGAGAAATTCATATCCAAATCAATTGTCAGGTGGTCAAAAACAGAGAATAGCAATAGCTAGAGCATTAGCTATGGAACCTGAAGTTATGTTATTTGATGAGCCTACTTCGGCTTTAGATCCTGAAATGGTTAAGGAAGTTCTAGATGTTATGAAAGAGCTAGCTAAAGAAGGTATGACTATGGCTGTAGTTACTCATGAAATAGGATTTGCTAGAGAAGTTGCAACTAGAGCTATATTTATGGATAATGGATATATAGTGGAAGAGGCATCACCAAAGGATTTATTTTATAATCCTCAGCACTTAAGAACTCAAGAATTTTTAGCAAAAGTTATATAGAAAAAAGCCTACTGAAATCAGTAGGCTTTTTTGAGCAACGGGACTGCTCTTCAAGGCCGTTGGCGACATGAGCATAGCGAATTTTAGTAGTATATACCTTCTTCAAAGTAATCTTTTATTTCATTTAAATCATTAGTTTTTCCTAAAGCTAACATAAGTTTTATTCTAGCTTTTTGACCAGGAAGGTCCCCACCAAATATACAACCTAAGTTTCTTAAATCTCTACCTGAACCTAGATATCCATAACTGTCAAATACTCTACCTGTATGACATCTAGAAACAACAACAACAGGTATCCCTTTTTCTCTAGCGTATTTCACACCTTCGTACATTTTAGGTGGTATATTTCCTCTTCCCATAGCTTCTATAACGAGGCCCTTAGAACCAGAGTTAACAGATAATTTTATAAGTCTATCATCCATTCCAGCACAAGCTTTTATTAAGTCTACATTACATTCAACGATATCTGTTTCTATGTTTTGTCTATATACTATGTTTCTAGAAAGTATAAGTTCATTTCCATCTATTATACCTAAAGGACCATAAGATAGTGATTTAAAAGTATCTAAAGTCATAGTATTAGTTTTGGTAGCTTCTGATGCTAGGTTTACTTCGTTGTTCATAACTAATAAACCGCCTTTTCCTTTTGCTTTATCAGATATAGCTGTACAAACTGCTGCAGCTAAGTTGCTAGCTCCGTCATAACCTAGTTCATCACTACTTTTCATAGCTCCAGTTATAACTAAAACCTTTTCTGTACTTACAGTTAAATCTAAGAAATATGCAGTTTCTTCTAAACTATCTGTTCCGTGAGTAACTATTACACCAGATAAATCTTCTCTATTTAATAAATCTTTAACCACATGTTTAAGTTCCATCATTTTTTCTGGAGTCATATGAGGCCCAGGGATTTCAGCGAAATTTATTACCTCTATATCTGCTAATTTATCTATATTAGTGACCATTGACATTATTTGTTCACCTGAAAGTGATGGTATGGCAGCTCCTATTTTTTCATCTACAGTCATTGATATAGTTCCACCTGTGAAAACTATAGCGACTTTCTTTTTATTATTCATTTTGAAACCTCCTTAACAACATTTATGATATACTATTGATGTTAATTTTTATATATGTGTGGTTTATAACTAAACATTTAATTACATTATATAACAAAATTCAACAAAATAATATATTAATTGTGTTAATTTGTTATTTTTTAAGACAATAAATCAAATCTAATAAAGATCTATATATATTAAAGCCATTACATACTAAAATTTATAATAGTAACAGTAGAGTGTAGAATAGTTTAAAAAATAATCTTAAAGATTATCATAGTATGTATAGTTTATACCTACTTATAGTATATGATTAAAGTTGATAAAAAAATCGATTAAATTATAGATAATAATTGTGAAAGATACAAAAGGAGAAGTTTAGATGGCAGGATTAAAATTAAAAAACATTTGCAAATTATATCCAAATGGATACAATGCTGTTAAAAATTTAAGCTTAGATATAGAAGACAAAGAATTTATAGTATTAGTTGGTCCATCTGGATGTGGAAAGTCCACTACACTTAGAATGATAGCGGGCCTTGAAGAAATAAGTTCAGGAGAATTATATATAGGAAATAAATTGGTAAACGAAGTAGAACCTAAGGATAGAGATATAGCTATGGTTTTTCAAAATCATGCATTATATCCCCATTTAAACGTATATGAAAACATGGCATTTTCACTGAAAATAAGCAAAAAACCTAAAAGTGATATAGATAGAAAAGTTATAGAAGTTGCTAAATTACTAAGAATTGAAAATATATTAAATAGAAAACCAAAAGAGTTATCTGGAGGCCAAAGTCAACGAGTTGCATTAGGAAGAGCTATAGTGAGAAACCCTAGGGTATTCTTAATGGATGAGCCTTTATCAAATTTAGATACAAAACTAAGAACTCAAATGAGAATGGAAATAAGTAAACTTCATAAAAAACTCGGAACTACATTTATTTATGTGACACATGACCATGTAGAGGCTATGACTATGGCTGATAGAATAGTAATAATGAAAGATGGCGTAATACAACAAATAGGTACTCCTAAACAAGTATACAATAACCCATGTAATATATTTGTTGCAAGTTTTATAGGAGCCCCTCAAATGAACTTTATAGATGCTAAGGTAATAGAATATAATGAAGGGGTGTATGTAAGGTTTAATAAAACTAAAATAGCTTTAAGTAAGCAAAAATCAGATATGTTAAGATTAAAAGGATACATAGGCAAAGAAGTAATACTTGGAATAAGACCAGAAGATGTATATTTAGTGAATAATAAAGATAAAGGGTTTGAAGCGACTGTTGAAATATGCGAACTTACAGGATCTGAAATATATGTATATTTAGATGTTAATGGCATTCCTATAACAGCTAGATTTGATGGAGGACATAGCATTAATACAGATGATAAATTAAAACTTTCTATTGATGAATATAAGATACATATATTTGATAAAGAAACAAAAAAAAACTTACTTGGCTCCGAAACCAAGTAAGTTTGTCCATGGATGTATATCTCCGTTCAAAAGGGGTATTGGGAATAGAGATTTTTATTAAGGTTATCAGGGGGATAACCATGTATTAATAATAACAAATTGCGACAAAGTTTGCAATAG
>NZ_JCANUR010000035.1:0-7459 GCF_059569055.1 Sporacetigenium mesophilum DSM 16796
ATCATTTCTGAGTGAGTATATACGTTTATTCCTTTTCCTTCTGTTTGCTCTAATAATGCTTTAAGAGCATATAAGTTATGTCCTGTAACTAATATACAGTGACCTTCTACTTTATCTTGAGATATTGTAACAGGTGTTGGTGTTCCTAAATATGAAGTATGTGCTCTATCTAGTACATCCATTATTTTAACCGTTGCAGTACCAACTTTTAATGTCATGTTTATATGTTCTTCTAAATTGAAGTTTGAGTTTGTAAGTGTTGTATATAAAGCTTCTTGAGTTATTGCGTTAACTTCTTCATCAACGTATCCTAACTCTTTAGCATGAGTAGCGTATGCTGCAACCCCTTTAAGACCAAATATCATTATATCTTGTAAACTAGCTATATCTGGGTTTTTACCACATATACCAACTTTAGTACATCCTTGAGCTGGTGTTTGTTCACATTGATAACAGAACATTGGGTTTGGCTCTACCTTTATTGGTGTAGCAGTTGTATTTGTAGTTTCTTCTTTTTTATTTTTAAATAATCCAAACATTATTAAATTCCTCCCTGTTTTCGCTTTTTTTAATTTGGCGCATCTTATGTTTATAATATATATCAATTTACTATGTTTTTCTGTAACGTAAGTTACAAATATTTAACTTATTAATTTTTGCAAAAAATAAGCCCTAGCATGTTTGCTAGGACTTTACACAACACTTAACTTTTCTACAGCTTCTTTTTCATTTGATAAGAAAAATATATCCTTTCCTTTATTGCATTCATATATGAAATCATTCAGGCTCTTACTATTGTACATAGAGTAATCCCCTACTATTGCAATTTTCATTTTGTAGTTAATATACTTTTGCAAAATATCACCTGCAAGTTTTGTTTTTAAGTCGAAAAAGTCTTCAACTATTACACTTTTATTCAAAACCATTCGATCACAGCCGGTTTCATAGTTAACTGTTGCCAAAAGATCTAATGATGACTGAACATCATTTATCAATATATCATCACTACTAATAATGGCAATATCTACATTGTTTTTATTAATAACATCTATATTCATATTTGTCCTCCATTACATAAATACACTTATTATTTAATAGACTTTGCTAGGCGAAATCCAAGGTCATCAATGCCAAAGGTTGGGTGGCTACGTCGACGGTTCATTGCCATACAACTCCTTTCAGGATCACACCACCCACCACCACGAAAAACTCGATAGGAACCATATACTTCCTTATCATATACATCCCAACACCACTCCCAAACATTCCCTAACATGTCATAAAGACCCCATAGATTTGGTTCTTTTTTTCCTACTTCATGGGTTTTGCCACCTGAGTTTTCTTTGTACCATGCAATATAGCCAATATCTCCATATCTAACTTCATTACTACCACCTCTACATGCAAATTCCCACTCTGCTTCAGTTGGTAGACGATATCCATCAGCTTCCCAATCACAGATAATATCTTCACCGTTATCACTTAGAGAATAGCACTCCTTTAATCCCTCTTTCTGAGAAAGTAGATTACAAAAAGAAATTGCTTTATTCCACGAAATGCCCTCAGCTGGTTTTTTGTTTCCTTTAAAAGAAAAAGGGGCTTCTTTTGTAATTTCAAAATACAGATCTTGAGTTACAGGATACTTAGATAGAAGAAAGGGTTTTATATCCACTTTCCATTTATGCTTTTTTCTATCGTCATTCAATACTATCGTTCCTCCTGGAATCTCTACCATCATTTCATCTACATATCTATTTATTTCATTAGTCACTTAACCCACCGCCTAATCTGAGCTACAAATTTGAGAGTGTTTATTTACTCTACTAACATTGTAATTGTACTTAACATATTTTCTATGAATTTTACACTTCCCCAAAGAATCACCCTTACTCTTTTGTCTTTTTCATCGTATTTTACATTAACTGTAGATTTCCCTATTCCAGGTTCCTTGCAATTTGCCACAGCTACAAGTGTATTTGATATTCTCATATACTCATCCTTATCAACTTCATTTATATCAACAACAGTTGATACGTTTATCTTCTTTTGTGCATCCTCTGGCCCTTCTCCTGTTGTATAATCCACACTTAATTCTTCATCATCTTTTTTATTGTTAATTTTAACGTTGTTATTTTCCATGAAAACACTTAAGTTATGTCCTGATATTCTCCACTGCTTTCCAACTTTACTTGCTCCAAGTTTTCCTTCAGTTATAAACTTTCTAATAGTTTTGTGATGCATTCCTAACATTTCTGCAATTTGATCTATTGTATAAAAGTTTTCTTCCATTACTTCCACCCCTTAATATTTACTTTATAAATTTATTATAATAAATTTACTTTCATTAAGCAATGGATTTATTGGAATTTATTTAACTTTATTACCGTTTATTGATATTTATTACCTTGGATTCTTCCTGTATTCAAAAAATAAACCTACAAAATATTATTCGTAGGTTTTATCTTTATAGGTGTTTTTTACAACTTTATGTATATTATAGTAAAATATATCTATTGATATATTTTATCATAACTTAGTAAATCATATTAAATATAAGGTTTTGTAGCTCAAGTAGATAATAATGTAACTTAAAACAGTTAAAGGAGAGACAACTATGAGAAAATTATTATGTACATTTTTATCTGTATTCATTCTATGTGCTTCAGTTTTTTCTTTAAATACCAATGTAGTATATAGTAATGAATATATTAGAATTCAAGATGCTAGTTCACAAAAAGTTTATAATTATCTTTACAAGGACCTTACGAATATAGGTAATAGAGTAGATTTCTTATTTAAATCTATTGTAACTGCTAAGCAAGGTAAAACAAAAGAAGAATTAAATAACTATTTAAAAGATATAGAGTTTTTGCAAACTGAAATAGGATATCTTTCTGATAATATGAAAAGTGATTATAGAACACTTAAATTAAATGAAACATATTCACAAGCTTTATTATTTGAGATAATAATAGCCTCTGTATATGATCTAACTCTTTTTCAATTAAAGGAATATATAAATGCAGATACACCTGAAGAAGAATACGAAGCTTCAACTAAGCTATTTAAATCTTTAAATCATGCTAGAGACCACATTGAGGATATAAAACAACTTATTCCACAGCAATAGAAAAATCCTATTATAAATCATTACAATGAGGAGTTACTTTAGAGTTTTTGAAGTGATTCCTTTTTTATTTTTATATTTCCTACACTTCTAAATATCTATTCTATTTAATACCATATACAGTTATATTAAATATATTGATATGCACTCTATTATAATGTAAAATCTTATATGGTAAATTTCAGAAATGGAGAAAAATATGAACGAAAATATTAACATTCAAATAACATTACAAGAAGAAATTGTAAGAAAAAAACCTTTATTAGAGTTTTTGAAGAAAGAAGTTGTATTAGTTATATCATTATTATTAGCCCTTAGTAGTTGTATTATTTCTACACCTAAGATATCTTATATTGACTTTAAAGTCCTTATATTATTATTTAATCTTATGATAATAGTAGCAGAATTTAAGGAACTTAAGGTTTTGGATAGTATTGCAGTTGGTTTATTAAAAAAGTGTAGCTCCTATACTTCAATATCACTATCATTAGTTTTCATAACTTTTGTATCTTCTATGTTAGTTACCAATGATGTTGCTTTAATAACCTTCGTACCACTTACTATAGTAATTTCCAAGAAGGCAAATATTGATGTTATGAAAATAGTAATATTTCAAACCCTTGCTGCTAATCTTGGAAGTAGCTTTACCCCTATGGGTAATCCACAGAACTTATTTATATATTCATTTTATAATTTAAACCCTATTGATTTCTTTTTAATAACAGGGCCAGTATTTTTGTTATCTATAGTATTTTTATTGTTCTTAATATATAAGGATAACAAAATGAATCTAAATCTTAGATTAGATGACATTGAAATCAAAAACAAAAATCATGTTATTATATTTACAATACTATTTTTTATAATATTATTATCTGTTTTTCATGTAGTGGATTACAAAATTACTTTTATTATTACAGTTATTGTAGTTTCACTTTTAAATAAAAAACTATTTGCACAAATTGATTTTTCTTTATTACTTACATTTATAGGATTTTTTATATTTGTAGGAAATATATCTACATTAGAAAGTGTGAATATCTTTATGGAAGGTGTTTTGGGAAGTGGAAAGTCAACTTTTATATCATCAATAGTGTCTAGCCAAGTAATTAGTAATGTTCCTGCTACTATGCTTTTATCAAATTTTACAGATTACACTAAGGAATTGCTACTTGGTGTAAATATTGGAGGCATGGGTACTTTAATAGCATCTCTTGCCAGTGTTATTTCTTATAAGATTTATACTAATGAATTTGAAGGTTTGAATAATAAATATCTTAAAGTATTTACTTTTTATAATGTTTTAGGTCTACTTGTTATAATTCCTTTGGTATACTTATTTGTTATATAAAATTCGCTTAAATTTTAAGGAGGATAATTAATTATCCTCCTTTTCTTTATTATATATAAATTTTAATGGCCATTAATTTCAACAAGATCATACTCCATACGTCCCATACCAATTTTTTGACCATGTTGAAGAGATTTTCTACCTTTTTCAAAAAGTTTTTGTTTACTATTTTTTTGAACTAAGTCAAGACATGCAGTATCTAATGCAACAGGGTCTTTTGATGCAAGAATACCTATATTGTCTGCAATTGGTTTCATTAACATACCAGCGCAGTCACATTCCTCAGTAATATTGTGAACGAATGTAATGTATATAATGTCCTTGTCCTTTGATGCCCCGTAAGCGTACTCTGAAAGCTTCTCAAGGAAATTAGATCCTCCCCATGTGTTTTCAATTGCACCTTGAGGACAAACGGCAATACATCCAGCACAACCAATACACTTACTTTGATCAATTACTGCTGTATCTGGAGTTTGGATGGCAGCAAAGTCACATTTATTCTCACAAATACCACAAGAAATACATTTATCAGCGTCTATTACAGGTGATATTCCAGAGTGTTGCTCTAGCTTTCCTCCTCTAGCAGCAAAGCCCATAGCAAGTTGTTTTAGAGCACCACCAAATCCAGCTGCTCCATGTCCTTTGAAATGGCTCATAACAATAAATTGCTTGTATTTATCATAACCCTTACCTATTTTGCATTTTTTTATGTACTCTTTATTTATTTCTATTTCATTGTACTCTGTTCCAATATCTCCGTCTGCTATTACAATAGGGATTTGTGTGAAACCATGGGCTTTTGCTGTTTGAATATGACTTTCAGTAGTAGTCCTTGATCCCCTATATAGTACATTTGTTTCGATATAAGATGGATTTACCCCGTTTTCTTTTAAATAACCTATAGTTTCATCATAACATGTTGCAGGCATAAAGGTTTTGTTTCCTTTTTCACCAAAATGAACCTTTATAGGCACCTCTTTTTCAAATGCGTGTCCAGTTTCAGAAACTACCTTTTTTAATATCTCCAACGCATCTTTTCCAAGCTTGCCATAATCAGATTCTGAATTCTTAATAAAATATACTTTGCTCAATTTTTGCACCGTCCTTTCAAGGCTTTCCTCATATATTATAATACTTTTTCTCAAAATCCATACTCTATGAAAAAAGCCTATTATTAAAATAACCAAAAAATAGAAATTTTGCAATATAATTATATTTATTTACTATGATATTTGTCTTGCTTGTTTTTGTATCTTATAACTTAATCCTTTTCCTAAGCCCTTACTATGTTGTGGTACTGGTATAGTTTTACCTTTCATTCTATACATCTTATGACTACCCCTTTGCCTTACTGGCTCACAACCTATTTCTTTTAAATACTTATCCATATCTCTACAATCTAATATCTTTAATGTTTCTCTTTTTTCATATGACTTTTTTACTTCAACATCATTGTCCTCTATATATTTCTTAATCTCCATTACATATTGATTAAACTGATCACCATAATATAATATTTCGTCTGCTATTACCTTAAACGCATCATGCCGAATCATTGCAACATATTTTACTATTTTATCATCTATTTTATTGTTAAATTTAGTGTGCTCTAAATTAATTACATTTTTATTTCCGCTAGTTTTACATATCATTTTTAATATTAATAATGCATCACACCTTTTTTTATGTATATATCCTTCTTTTATGCTTTTTTTGATTCTATTAAATGTACATCTAGATATTAATTCCATCCCATCATCTATAATAAATTTACTTACATTTTCTATACATTCCCTTACTTTTTTTATCTCATTATATTCTTTAATCTGGTTTTGTATCAAATATGTTACTTTCGTATTTACTTCATCTAGATATCCCCTAAAAATTTGTAGGATTTCATCGTGGACTCCATCAAGTAATAACTCTAGTTCATTTTCAATAATACGCTCTATTATATTTAAGTGTTTCTTTATTGATACTCTATTTCCCCTCATATCCTTCCCCCTGTTGTAATGTTGTATTAATATTATATGGGGTAAGATGTCTGAAAATTTCAGTAATTATATTTATTGGATAATATTCTAATGATAGAATAGTTTTGATCACTAAAAAGGAGGAAAAATTTTTCCTCCTTTAATTATCTGCCTTAATCTCAACCACTATATTAAATCATAGATAATATTTTAATATAATACTTGTTGGTTTTTACATGGGGGGAATCCATTAATGTCATTAATCATAGAGTAATCGTACTGTTTTAGAGCAAATTGTGTGTGATATAAATACTCCATAACATAAAGTTTTTTGCCATCTGCACTACATAATACCCCTGATGTTCCTGTACCATCCTTAAATGATATTCCAATTGGTTGACCTAATAGATATTTAATTTTTTGTTGCCATCTCATAGTCATTCCTCCTCTTTGGACATTATATGTGCCTATGACCATAAAGGTTCTTTGTAATCTAACTAAAATTCGCTTTACTCAAAAAAAGACTACCGAAAACGGTAGCCTCTTTTGTATATAAAATTACATGGGTAATTGGGGACAATATTATGCGTTAGCCTCAACTTCGCCTAACATTTTTGGAAGATCTGCCTTAGCATCTCCACTTATTAATTGTAAGTTAAATACATCTTGTAATACTCCTAATACTCCTGGTGATACGAACTTCGGAGCTGAAGGTCCGATGTATATGTTTTTAACTCCTAAGCTGAATAATCCTAATAATACTGCAACAGCTTTTTGCTCAAACCATGATAATACTATTGTTAATGGTAAATCATTTACGCCACATTCAAAAGCTTCAGCTAAAGCTATAGCTATTTTAGCTGCTGATCCTGAGTTGTTACATTGACCTAAATCTATATATCTTGGTATATCTGTTCCTGGAACATTTCCAAAATCTATATCATTAAATCTGAATTTACCACATGAAGTAGTAAGTATTACTGCTTCTTTTGGTAATGAACTTGCTAA
>NZ_JCANUR010000036.1:0-6660 GCF_059569055.1 Sporacetigenium mesophilum DSM 16796
AAGTCCTCGCTCGACTTGCATGTGTTAGGCACGCCGCCAGCGTTCATCCTGAGCCAGGATCAAACTCTCATGATAAACTTGGCATTACTTTATAAATAAATGGTGTGTTAATTGACCTACTGTTTAATTTTCAAAGTTCAATTTTTATCCCTTTTAAAGGACAAGTATTATCTTATCACTTTAAAGTCATTTTGTCAACTTATTTTTTAATCTTTATTTTCCTCTTTCGAGGACAAGTAATAATATATCATGATGTTTTATATACGTCAACACTTTTTGTAATTTTTTTTGGAACTTATCATTTATTGTTCAAAAAAGATTCAAGAAATAGTAACATAAACAAAAAAGAAGTCCGCATTTTGGACTTCTTTTTCGTTTATATCATAGATAATATTTTTCCTACCAATAGCCCTCCCCCAGTTCCTATTATATATCCCATAAGTGCCATTAAAACTCCTATAGGTACTAAATTTTCATTATAGGTTCCTGCTAGTATAGGAGCAGATGCTACTCCACCTACATTTGCAAGGCTTGCTACCTCACATGTAAATAGATCTAACTTAAATATCTTAGCAAACAATATTAAAACCATTCCATGTATAGATAATATAATAAACCCCGAAATTATATATATATGAGCATTTTGTAAATCACCAAAATTAGCTCTAGATGCTATTAAAGATACTATTATATATAACATTATATTAGATATCTGACTTGAACCAGCTAGTTTCCCTAGTTTAGTTAATGCCCCTAGTACTCCTAATATTGTAGCTATTAATATAGCCCATGATGATGAGTTCAAAAAATCTGTCTGCGGCATAAAATTTCCTACATACAACGATATATTAGAAACTATAAATCCTATTATAAGTAATACTAATATATCTATTATATTTATATTTTTTGTTTTTTTATCTTTGTCTTTTAAGCTTCTTCCTATTTTATCTATTAGTTTTGTGTCTGCTTTGGTCCACTTATTAAATCTATTTGCAAAGGGAACAGATGCTAATAATAACATAACCCATACTGAGTAATTTACAGAGTCCATTAAAAGGGCATAACCCATTTTAGCATCATCTACTTTTAAAGCTTCTTGTATTGCAACCATATTTCCTGCTCCACCCATCCACGTTCCACATAAAACCGCAAAAGACTTCCAAGTTTCTGGTTCGTAAAAACCTTTAAATATTATGTAAGTTATTATAAACCCAATTGCTATACTTATAGATGACGCAAAAAATCCTATAATCATTTTAGGACCTAGCTTTACTATTTCTCTCAAGTCACACCTTAATAACATTAAAAATATTAAACATGGCAATAAACTGCCTTTGACTATATCATATACACCTGTTATTTCTTTATTATCTTCCCATAATCCTAAGTTAGATAATACCATAGTAATAAAATACAATATAACTATTCCAGGTATATAATCAAATATCTTCCCCTTGAAATTTTTTTCTAAGATAATTATAAAAGAACATAAAAGTATTAATACAAAAATATAAAGTACTCCGCTAGCTATCATACCATCCCCCCTATGAAAGTATATTCAAAAGGAATTGTATATATTAAAAAAGAGCATCTATTACTAGATACTCTTTGTCTTATTTAGCTTCATCAAGTTGTTCTTGTTCTATATGTTGTGAGTGAAGTGTAACCTTTTTATTTTTTAGTGTTTTAGCTACATCTATTATTCTTTGATTAGATGAGCCTCTAAACTTAAGGTTAATATCTCTCTTGCTTTCAATAAATCTTCCATCTACTAATACATCTATATTTTGAAGTAACATTAGATTAGTAAAATAATTAGCATTTTTTATATCAGTTAACTCTTCAAATGTATATCCAGTATAAGCCCATACATCTAATCCAATATTTTTAGCTTCTACGGCTATTTCCATAATAGCTTCAGATTGCTCAAAAGGATCTCCCCCTGAAAGAGTTATTCCTCTTTGTAATCTTAGTTTTTTAAGTTGATTTATTATTTCATTAGTATCTATTTCAAATCCACCGTTCATATCATGTGTATGGGGATTATGGCATCCCCTACACTCATGTTTACACCCCTGAGTCCACAATACAGCTCTAAGGCCCGGGCCATCAACTACACTATCTATAGTTAACTGTGAAGCTAGTCTTATATTCATAAGTACCCCCACCATATCTTTTATTTTTAAGAGTGTTTAATTCTATCTTTAACTTCTGCTTTTTTTGCGTCGTTAAATCTATCAACAGTACCAACTAAATATCCTGTTATTCTTCTTATTCTTTCAAATCCTATGCCATTGTCGCCTTCTTTTCTTCCACAAGCAGGGCAAGTATCCCCCTCTATTACTCCATTGTATCCACACATAGGATCTCTATCAAGAGGATGATTTACACTTCCATATCCTATGCCAGATTCTTTCATAGCTCTTACTATAGTTTCAAAAGCTTCTATATTGTCAGATGGACTTCCATCTAATTCTACGTAAGTTATATGACCTGCGTTAGTTAATTCATGGTAAGGAGCTTCTAAGCTTATTTTTTCAAATGCACTTACTTTATGGTATACAGGTACATGGAAAGAGTTTGTATAGTATTCTTTATCTGTTACACCTTCTATTGAACCATAAGTTTTCTTATCCATTCTAGTGAATCTTCCTGATAATCCTTCTGCAGGTGTAGCTATTAAAGAGAAGTTTAGCTTATACTTATCCATAGCTTCATCCATTCTTTTTCTCATATGTCCTATTATCTTTAATCCTAATTGTTGAGCTTCTTCACTTTCTCCGTGATGCTTACCTATAAGTGCCTTTAAACACTCAGCTAAACCTATAAACCCTACAGTTAATGTACCTTGTTTTATAACTTCCTTTAAATCATCTTCCCAGCTTAATTCACTAGATCCTGACCATATATTTTGACCCATTAAGAATGGGAAGTTCATAACTTTTTTGTTACCTTGTATTTCCATTCTCTCTAGTAATTGTTCTATAACTGTATTTATCTTTTCATCTAATTCATTGAAGAATCCTTTTAGATCAACATTATCCTTATTAACTACTCCGTGCTTTATTCCAAGTCTTGGTAAGTTTATAGTTGTAAAAGATAAGTTTCCTCTTCCACTTACCGTTTCTGGACCACATACATTTCCTAAAACTCTTGTTCTACATCCCATATAAGTAGCTTCTGTTTCTGGATTTCCTTCTTCATAGTATTTTAGATTAAATGGTGCATCTAAGAAACTAAAGTTAGGGAATAATCTTTTAGCTGATACTCTACACGATAACTTAAATAAGTCATAGTTTGGATCATCACTATTTAAGTTAATTCCTTCTTTAACTTTAAATATTAATATAGGGAATATAGCCGTTTCTCCATTTCCTAATCCTTTTTCTAATGATAGTAATAAGTTCTTAGATATCATTCTACCTTCTTCAGATATATCAGTTCCAAAGTTTACGCTAGAAAATGGAACTTGAGCACCTGCTCTTGAATGCATTGTATTTAAATTGTGTATGAAAGCTTCCATAGCTTGGTATGTTTTTTTATCAGTTTCTTTATAAGCTTCTTTATAAGCAAATTTTTGTATTTTATTTACTAGCTTTTCATCTAAGTTATAATTATTCATCAATGTGTTTTTTTCTAACTCTAAATAATTATCACTTAGCTTTATTAATACTTCTCTATTAGATTTCGCTTCTAATTCATTGATTAGTTTTTTAATATTTGATGAATCTTCATCTTCTATATCACTAAATAAATAAAGTGCTTTGTATATATTTTCTATATAAGATTTTTTAAATGTCTTTTTTACACCTTTTGCTAAACCATAATCGAAAAATGGTATACTTTGACCTCCATGTTGGTCATTTTGGTTGCTTTGTATAGCTATTGCAGCTAATGCAGCATAACTTATTATGTCATTTGGTTCTCTTAAATGTCCGTGACCTGTTGAAAACCCACCTTCAAATAATTTTGTTATATCTATTTGGCAACAAGTTAAGGTACCCATATTTAAGAAATCCATATCATGAATATGTATATCCCCTTGGTCATGTGCAAATGTATGTTCAGGCTTTATAACAAATGATTTGCAAAATTCTTTAGAAACAGTGCTTCCATATTGTAGCATTGTTCCCATAGCTGTATTCCCATTTATATTGGCATTTTCTCTTTTTATATCTGCAGTTTTAGCATCTAAAAAAGTTATTTCCTCTATAGCCTTCATAAGTCTAGTTTTTGAGTTTCTTATTCTACTTCTTTCTGCTCTATATAATATATACTCTTCACTAGTTTTGGCATGTCCCGTTTCTATTAGAGTCTTTATTACAGCATCTTGTATATCTTCAACACTCGGTATACTCCCTGCAAACTTTCTATTTATAAATTTAACAGCTTCTTGAGTTATTTGTTCTGAAACTTCATAATCTGCTATTTTTCCTTCTTTTTTAGCAACTATATTAGCAGCTAAAAATATAGCTCTAGTTATTTTATCTTCATTAAAATTGATTATTCTTCCATCTCTTTTTTTCACTTGTTGAACCATTTCGTCCGCCCCCTTAATTACAACATATTGTACTTATATTATATATATACACTATATATAGTGTTATATGACTAAAAAAATCCCCTTCAACAAAGTTAAAGGGCTTGTGCATCTATTTAAATCACTTAATAAGAGTATCAAATTTATATAAAATAGTCAAACAGGTTATATCCATTGAAATTGCTATGTTAGTTTTTTGAAAGCTAGTATTTGTAGTATGTGCATTTTTTATGTTACATTTTGGAAAAATTTTATATTTTTTTATATACCACTAAATGTCTTATATTTTAATTATTTCTTTTTACATTTTTGTATAACAACTTTTATTTATGTCATTATTTTTTCTTCTTAAATACAGTTTCTATGTCAAGTAATATAATTCCTTCAATGTCTTTTATTTCACATTAATTTATCTATGTATTTAGTTTCAAATATATTAAATTTCACCCTTAAATAATTGAATATTAATTACTTCTATTACATATTTTATCAGATATATAAATTAAAATATAAGTTTGATGTTATTTCTAATTTTTAGTATCATATAGTAAATATTATTTTTAGGAGGTGTTTTAATGTTATCAAATAGGCTAAGTAATATAACTCCATCTTATACTATAGGAATAAGTAACAAAGTAGCAGTACTTAAAAGTCAAGGCGAAAAAATTATAAACTTAAGTATAGGGGAACCTGACTTTAATGTTCCAGAAAAAGCAAAGGCATTTGGGATAAAATCATTTGAAGAAAATAAAACTAAGTACGATTTAGTTCCAGGGCTAAAAATATTAAGAGAAAGTATATGCGATAAGCTTAAGAAAGAAAATGATTTATCATATGATATAGACGAAATAGTTGTATCAAGTGGGGCTAAACACTCTATAACCAACACATTACTAGCATTGACCAATCCAGGTGATGATGTATTAATACCTAAACCTTATTGGGTTAGCTATCCTGAAATGGTTAAGTTGGCAAATTGTAATCCTATTTTTATAGAAACTTCTAAGGCCATTGATTTTAAGGTTACAAAATTCGATATTGAAAAATACATAACAAATAAAACGAAACTTATATTTATAAACAACCCATCTAATCCAACTGGAGCTATATATTCTAAAAAGGAATTAGAAGATATAGTAAATATTTGTTTTGAAAACAATATATATATATTAGCAGATGAGATATATGAAAAGATATGTTATGATGAAGACTTTGTAAGCATTGCTTCTATAAGTGATAAAGCAAAGGATATAACTATAACTATAAATGGTTTTTCAAAATCTGCTGCCATGACAGGTTTGAGATTAGGTTATTCTGCTTCAAATAAAACTATCGCTAAAGCCATATCAACTATACAAGGTCACTTAGTATCTCATCCTTGTACAATTGCCCAATATACAGCTTATGGAGCTTTAGAGTACTGTGCAGATGATATAGATAATATGGTATCTACTTATAAAAATAGAAGAGATTTAATAACTAATAAATTATCTAATATACCTCAGCTGAAATTTATATATCCTAAAGGTGCCTTTTATTTGTTTATAGATATATCATACTTAAAAAATAAAATAGATTATAAAGAAAGTTTTTCTATTGAATTTTGTAATAAACTTCTAGATGAATATAAGGTTGCAGCAGTCCCAGGTATTGCATTTGGCATGGATGATTATATAAGGATCTCATATGCATGTAATGAGAATGAATTCTTAGCTGGAATAGATAAAATAAAGGAACTAATAGATAATATAAAATAAAGCGTATATGTAAACATATACGCTTTATTTTTGATATTTTATAAGGTTTTAAAGTGATATTATAAACTTTGAAAGGTTTATTTTTTTATAAATAAAAAAGACTACGCGGCTACGTCCTACTCTCCCAGGCAGCTTCCCACCAAGTACCATCGGCGCTAAAGAGCTTAACTTCTGTGTTCGGAATGGGAACAGGTGTATCCTCTTTGCTATAGTAACCACATAATCTTATTTATAGTGTTAGCACACTAAAAACTAAACAGCATATTATTGGTCAAGTCCTCGACCTATTAGTATTCATAAGCTAAATCCATTACTGAACTTACACCTTGAACCTATCAACCAGGTAGTCTTCCTGGGGTCTTA
>NZ_JCANUR010000037.1:0-6057 GCF_059569055.1 Sporacetigenium mesophilum DSM 16796
CAAAAGCTAACATACAATCAGATAAGACACTTAACACTGGATTCCACCACTCTACAGTACTTGATGCAGCTCCAGAAATAATAGATGCTGTTAAAGCTGGAAAGATAAAGAGATTCTTCGTTATAGCTGGATGTGATGCTCCAACTAAAGGAAGAGATTACTATAGAGAATTAGCAAGTTCATTACCAAAAGAAGCAGTAATACTAACAACTTCATGTGGTAAATTCAGATTTAACGATATAGATTTTGGAAAAGTTCCAGGAACAGATATACCAAGATATATAGATTTAGGTCAATGTAACAACTCAGGATCAGCAGCTAAAATAGCTATAGCTTTAGCTGAAGCATTTGAGTGTGATATCAACGAATTACCATTAACAATAGTATTATCATGGTTTGAACAAAAAGCTGTTGCAATATTATTAGGATTATTCAGCTTAGGTGTTAAGAATATGTATGTTGGACCATCAGCTCCAAAGTTCATATCACCAGGAGTATTAAAAGTATTACAAGATGTATTTAACCTACAATTAATAAGCGGAGATGCTAAAGCAGATCTTCCTAAAATGTTAGGTGAAGTTAAAGCTAACGCATAATAATTGCCCTCAATAAACTTCATATAAATTTAAAAAAGAGACTACCATTTTATTGGTAGTCTCTTTTCGTATGAAAAATTAGATGTTCTAATATAGGTAAAAATTACAGAAATAAATCCTTAGTATTAATAGAATAATATACTTGAAACCAATATTAGGAGGTCAATATATGATAAAAAAAGTTGCAGCAATTGGATTAATTACACTTAGTTTAGTTTTAGCTGGTTGTGATAGAAGGGGAAATGACAACGAAAATCCAGACCCAGAAGAAAACGATACAACTGGTCGTATAGAAAAAACAATTGAAAAATAAATTCTTTATAAGAGGCTGTCAGAAATGATAGCCTCTTTAAGTAGTAGTATAACTAGTCAAATAAATGGATAAAAACAAGAAATAATGGTGAAAATACCAAGTGGTGTAATTGTTTTGTATATAAAATTAAACTTGAAAAATGAAAAAGGAGATGTTAATATATTGACGATTATGAAAACAGAGTCATAAAAGTTATCAAAGTCTACAAACCAGATATAAACCAAAATAGTTAATATTTTGTATTTAGAATAAGTTTAAATTTTACCTCGTGTGCAATTTTAGAGAATTTTAAAAGTAAATAAAAAAAACACGCATTATTTGGAATTGCAACAAAATAGAGAATAAACAAACTATTTATTTGCGAAAATAAAAGATAATTATTTGTCAGAATTTGTGGTATAATAATATTCAAAATATATAAAAGGAGGTATAGCTTATGGATAATAAGTTATCAAAAGACGCATATGGTGGCGTAGAAGGTAAAAACTACGTTCCTTATGTTTCCAGAGGTTCTAAATCTGGAGGAAATGCTGCCGTAATGATAATCGGTATTATTTTAGCAGTTGTATTCGCAGCATCAACTGCATACTCAGGTATGAAAGCAGGGCTTACAGTTGCTGCTGGTATACCAGGTTCTATAATAGGTTCTGCATTTATAGCTGCATTCGCTAAGCAAAAAGGTATCCTTGGAAAAAACTTAGTTCAAGGTATGGCAAGTGGTGGAGAATCTGTTGCCAGTGGTATCATATTCGTTTTACCAGCAGTTCTTTTAATAGGAGCTAAAGTTAGCTTCCTAGAAGGTTTTCTTGTTGGTGTAGGTGGAGTTTTATTCGGTATCGGAATAGCTTCTCTTGTTTACAATTACTTAATCGTTGAAGAACACGGTAAGTTAATGTACCCTGAATCAATGGCTATATCTGAAACACTTGTTGCTTCAGAAGGTGCTGGAGATTCAATGAAGTTCATGGGAATAGGTTTCGCAATAGGTGGTATCATAACTGTTATAACTAGCTCATTCTTAAATGTAGCTAATAACGTTATAAGCTATGTAAACGAAACTTTCTACAAGTGGAAACTTGAAGTTGAAGTTAACCCATTATTATTAGGTATAGGATTCATAGTTGGATTAGATGTTGCTGTAACTATGTTTGCTGGATCTATATTATCTAACTTTGGTATAGTGCCTTTAATAGGTTACTTCTCAGCTCTTGGTACAGAAGGAGCAAGTGTATGGAATAATCCTGATGTTTCTATAAAAGCTATGGAAGTTTCTAATATAGCTGGTAGTTATGTAAAATACATAGGTGCTGGTATGATGCTTTCTGGTGGGTTAATAGGTGCTATAAAACTTATACCTACTATAGTATCTTCTATAAAAGAAACTCTTAATGCTAAGTCTTCTGGTGGTGGAAGCTCAGCTATAGGAAATATAATATTACTTGGTGGTATAGTAATAGGTTTCATAGGTGGATTTGCTATATCTGGTGGTAATATAATGATGGCAATAGTTGCATCTATTCTATCATTATTCTTATCATTACTATTTGTTATAGTTTCTGGTCGTTTAACTGGTACTATAGGAACTTCAAACCTTCCTGTATCTGGTATGACTATAGCTTCTATAGTTGTTGTAACATTATTATTCGTTGGAATGGGATGGAAAAATCCTGAAAGTAATAGAACATTACTTTTATTTGGTACATTTATAGTTACTGCTATAGCTATAGCTGGTGGTTACTCTCAGTCTCAAAAAGTTACTTTCATAGTAGGTGGAGACAAAAACGAAATGCAAAAGTACTTTGCAATATCTGGTATAATAGGTGTTGTAGTAGTTGTTGGTACTATATTATTACTTGCAGACCAACTTGCAATGACTGGAGATAATGTTGCATTTGCATTACCTCAAGCTAACTTAATGGCAACATTAACTGCTGGTATAATGTCAGGTGAATTACCTTGGGTTATGATAATAGTAGGTATAGTTATGGGAGTTGTTTTATTCTTATTAAACCTTCCTGTAATGACAGTTGCTATAGGATTCTACTTACCAATAGCTACAACTTCTATAATATTAGTAGGAGCTTTAGTTCGTGTATTTGTAGAAAAAACTTCTAAGTCTGACGTAGAAAAAGACGCTAAAGTTGCTAATGGTATAAGTTTATCTTCTGGACTTGTTGCTGGTGGTTCTATAATAGGACTATTAGGTATAATACTTCAAGTTGCAGGTGTTATAAAAGGAGCTGGACCAGCTGGATTCACTGCTACTAATACAATGGCAATTATAATATTAATAGGTCTTGTAGTAGCTACTATAATACCTATAGTAAACAGTAAGGTAAAGCATGATTAATAATAACGAAGACGTTTTAAGTATAATATATAAAATCTCTGAGAAAATAGAATATGAAGTAGACAAAGACAATATTGTAACTGTACTTGAAAAACAAGAACATAAGGTTCAAAATTTCTTTAGAAAACTTAAATTCAAAATTCCGGAGTACAAAAAAACTTCTTTAGATGAATATGGAAGTTGTATATTTTTACTTATAGATGGTAAGAAAACTGTAAAAGATATTGGAGAAGATCTAGAAGAAAAGTTCGGTGATAAAGTTCATCCACTTTACGAAAGATTATTGTTGTTTCTTAACCATATCGAAGTTAATTCTAACTATATAGAAAAAATAAACTTCTAATACCAAAGATGGCGCTACATTGTAGCTGCCATCTTTTTTTAAATCCAAATAATACTAAATAGTATATATAAAAAGTATGTATAGATATTTTAATTAAACATATAAACTACCGATTATGAGAAATATATATTTATATAAAACCTTTAAAGAAATGGAATATAGTGCTAAAATAGAGACTGGGTTTTGGAGTAATATAAGCAGCTATTAATTGCAGCAAGGAGGATATAATGAAGGGATTCAACGTTTTAATGTATCATGAAATTGTTAAAAAGAATGACTTTGATTATGCTGGATATAAAGGCATTAAAGTTCAACAAGATTATAAAGATGTTTTACCGCCTGTTTTGTTTGCATATTTAGAGAATTTTGAAGAGCAAATGAAATACTTATATGATGAAGGTTATGTAACATTGTCATTAAAGGATGTTATAGATTATTACTACAATGGTAAAGTTTTACCAGAAAAATCTGTATTAATAACCTTTGATGATCTGTACAAGTCTGTTCCATTATACGCTTATCCTATATTAAAAAAATACAACTTCCATGCAGTAGGATTTATCGTAAAGGATTGGATATTTGATGAAGTTCAAAATGATTTAAATAATCAATCTGTATGCCTATCAATGGAAGAGTTAGACCAAATGAAAGATGTATTTGAATATGCCAATCACACTAAGGCCCTACATACAAGAAAAGATAATATAACAGCCTTACTTAGTGTAGATAAAGATACTTTTATTAAGGATATTGAGGACTGTGAAAAGTACGTTAATAGCAAGCATGTTTTTGCATATCCATTTGGAGCATATAGGGAAGAAAATATAGAATGGCTAAAGGAAATAGGTTTTTTATTGGCTTTTACATCTCAAGGTGGAGTAAATACTAAAGAAACAAATCCATACAAGCTACATAGAAATGGTGTTTTATTAGACTATGACATTGAGAAGTTTAAGAATATATTTAATACTCAAATTTAATCAACATAGGAGGAGTTACATTGAAAAAATTATTAGTACTAGGAGTTATAGTAGCAATGATAGCAAGCTTAACTGTTGGCTGTCAAACTAAAAAGGAAGAAGCAAAAAAAGAAGAAACAAAACAAGAGAAATTAGATTATACAATAAAGTTTGGAACTTTACCTGCTGAATCAGCTATTCCAATAATAATAGCTAAAGAGCAAGGGTTTTTTGAAAAAGAAGGTTTAAATGTTGAAGTAATGCCTTTCTTCGCTCCAAATGATCGTAATATAGCTGTACAAGCTGGTGAGGTTGATGCCACTATAGGAGATATAATGACTTCATTAGCATTTCATGAGGCTGGACTTAATATGAAGATTACTTCAGATATTAACGAAGATTTTAAATTATTAACATCTCCAAACTCAGGAATAGATACTTTTGAAAAACTTGATGGTAAAGATGTTTCAATAGTTCCAAACTTTGTACTTGAGTATATAATGGATAAAATGGCTGAGAAAAACGATATAGAATATAAGGTTGTTTCAATCCCTCAATTTAATGCAAGATTAGAAGCTTTATTAGCTGATAAAATTGATGGTGTTATTTTTACTGAACCTCAAGCAACTTTATTAGCTTCAAAAGGAGCTCATGTTTTAGCATCTTCTGAAGAATATGGTATAAAAGCAGGAACACTTTTATTTAATGAAAAAACTTTAAGTAGTAATCCAGAAGAAGTAAAAGCATTTTACAAAGCTTATAACAATGCTGTAGAGTATATTAATACTACTGATGCTAGTGAGTACAGTGCAGTTTTAAAACAATATGGTTTCCCTGAAGGAATAGATAAATATTTAGGTGGAGACGTAACATATAATAAGGCTGAAAAGATTACAAATGAAGGTTTTAATGATGTATTAAAATGGACTAAATCAAAAGGATTAGTAAAAAAAGATTATAAATTAGAAGATGTAAGTAACTTCTCTTTTATAGACTAAATTAAAACAATTATATAGATATATTATGTTCCCTCAGACTAATGATGTTTGGGGGATTTTTTATGTGGAAAGTTTATAATTTGAAATTAAACTAGTAGCACAAATAACATACAAATCATACTATTAAATAAATATAAAGTTATACAAATGATATTGATAGACTAATCATAAGTTCTATCATATTGTAATACGACTTATATTTGTTATAGGTTGCAAGGAGGTGAAAGCAACGAAAAACAGGAGAAAAACAAAAGTAAGTTTTTTATTTACAATAATTTTTACAGTTGTACTTGTAATAGGTTCACTTGTAAATATTGCCTCAGCTGTGTCTTATAAAAGTACAATAGCAAATATCACCGGAACTAACGATACTTCAAAAACTGACACACCTACTAGTATACCAAGTACTACTGAAGATCCAGGAGATGTGGCTATTGATACACCTAGTACTACTGAAGATCCAGGAGATGTGGCTATTGATACACCTAGTACTACTGA
>NZ_JCANUR010000038.1:0-4246 GCF_059569055.1 Sporacetigenium mesophilum DSM 16796
ATGACACAAAAATATGCTAGTGTGGCTCAACGGTAGAGCAGCTGACTTGTAATCAGCAGGTTGTAGGTTCGATTCCTATCACTAGCTCCATACATGCGGGTGTGGCGGAATTGGCAGACGCACCAGACTTAGGATCTGGCGCCTTGTGCGTGGGGGTTCAAGTCCCTCCACCCGCACCATAATAAAACGGAGAGGTGTCCGAGTGGTTTAAGGAGCTGGTCTTGAAAACCAGTGACTCCGCAAGGGGCCGTGGGTTCGAATCCCACCCTCTCCGCCATTTTTATTTTTTGGACCTTTAGCTCAGTTGGTTAGAGCGCCCGGCTCATAACCGGTAGGTCTGGGGTTCGAGTCCCTGAAGGTCCACCAAAAATAGGGGTGTAGCTCAGCTGGTAGAGCGTCGGTCTCCAAAACCGTGCGCCGGGGGTTCGAGTCCCTCCACCCCTGCCAATATAATAATGTATATAAAAAGAACTTGTCACTGACAAGTTCTTTTTTGTTTTTGAAATAAATATAGTGGAATATAAGTAACCTTTTTCTCGTACAATTATATAAAGACTATTATACGAGGGGGATAATATAATGAAGTTATCAGAGTTAAAGGATAAAATCATAAAGGGTCAAACTATGGGTGCAGAAGTAGTGTGTATAAATAAAGGACAAGAACTATGGGGCATAAAAGGAATACTAGAACATTACAGAACAGGAAATTTGATGTTATGTGGGTGTAGGGAAGATTCAATAAGTGCTGTAGATTTTGTTCAACTTGTAGACAAGATATTAGTTTCATCAGGAGACCTTGATGTAAAAATTGTAGTTGTGGACCCATTATCAATAGAGGATAAAGATATCGAAAATATAAAATACGTTCAATTTGCTCAGTTAGACGATATAAAAATGATATTAATAAGTATGGAGAATAATATTTAACTATTATGACAATAATGCATATATACTAAAACTACGGGGGTTGATAAAAATGGGAAAAAATATTAAAAAGTTAGGAATATCATTGTTGCTTGTAATTTGTTCAGGTGTTGGATTGTATTGGTATTCGAGCGCAGAAGCCCATCAAGAAAGTGTTGTTAGTGCAGAAAGTGACATTAATAATGAGAAGCCAATAAATGATGAAAAAGAAGTTGCAAAGGATGAAGATAAAATAATTGATAAATCTAGTGATAGGGAAGATAAAGATGTTCAAAATATAGATGTAAGTACCAAAGATGATAACACTTTGAAGGAAGATGAAAATATAAACATAAAAAAGGAATTAACTGTTGAAGATGCTAAAGAGCTTTTAAAACAGTACAATTCAAATGTTGACTATATATACCAAGGTGATGAAACTATGTTTAAAGAAGTTTTACAAGATAAAGGCTATAAGGGATATTTATTTTTACCAAATGTAGATGGAGATATAGGATTTTTTGTAGACAAATCTAACGGTGATATATACAAGTTCCATCCAAGTGGATATATGGAAAAAATATAAAAATAAGCCTACTTTAATAAGTAGGCTTATTTCATATATTTTTTTATTTTTTCTTTATTACTTTTTATATATTCGTTGTACTTAACTAATTTTTCTAGAAGATCTAATATGTGATTTATAAAAAGTTTATTAGTTTTATCTAGATTATATGCTTTTATATACAAGGATAGTAACTCATCATAAATATCCTTATTTTTAAGATAATATATTGCACTTTTAAGCCTTTCTATTGAAGGGTTTTTTGCATTTTTATTTTTACTTTTATTCATTGTAAAGTGGGAAAAATCCATTTCGTAACTTCTCTTTTTTTGCATATTTATTATGTTAGCTAGTCGCGTTCCTTTATAATAGTAATATCTAGGATTTTGAGGATTTAGCTTTATAAGTTCGTCGTATAATTTCAATCCTTCATCGTTAAAGTTATAATGTCTAGTTATAATATTTTCGCTATTAGGGTCATATATGAAGTTTGCTTCACAGTCTATTATAGAAATATGTGTCTTAACATAATTATAAAATATTTCTTCTTCTTTTGATTTCCAAATTTCTTGTAGCTCTTTTCTTGAATCTACACATTTTAGTATTCGGGCACAATAGTTTAATGCGTTAGAATACATTTTTTCATATTTAATAGTGTTATTGCTAAGTATATGCTGTATATACTTATCGTATATATTAGATAATTCATTTAAATATAAATCTACTTCACTAGATTCGCTTCCATAAAGTAAATTTAAAATCTTTAGCTTTTCATTTAAAGATTTAAAAGTTATGTCTATATATTCATTATCTAATAGTACTTCATTAGATAAGTAAAAATCTATTTTACCTTTATCAAAATTATCATCTACTATAAGAGAATAGCAAAGTAGGGCGTAATCATATAAATTCGATTCTTCTAATAAATTTGCTTTTTCAAATAAAAATAAATATTTGTTTTCAGGTTCAACTTCCAAACATTTATCTAATATATCTATTAAATCCATAGATCTATCTTTTATAGGAGTAAGTATAATCGGTGCATTAAGTGAATGAGATAGAGAGCTACTAGTTTCATTAAACTTATTTTGCCCAGATGAAAACTTATCAGTTTTGATATCACTTAATAATTTATATATTAAAGAGGTTAAGCTAACATATCCCGGGAATCTAACTGAGGTATTCAATTTATTTATCTTTAGTTGTATATTAAATAGATTTTTATAATCTCTTTTATTAAATAAAATTTCTCTTATATGATCTATACAATCTTTATATTCCAACATTCCTGAAAAAGGTGCTTCATTAATATCTGTTTCATAGGATACCTTTATATAATGTATATAGCTCCTAAAGTCCAGGTCATTAATGCCCAGAGAATAATATATTTCAAAACATTTTAATAAGTCTACTAGTAAATTATCAAAATCTTTATTATCATAATTTTTCTTACAATCATTAGTTATCGTATCTAAAAGTCTAATAGAACTAAACTTTGCATCATCAAATAGTGTTTTAGATAGTTCAAAATGTTTTTTTGCATCAAAGCAGTTTTGAATCACTTCTTCATACTTCTTTTGCTTTTGTAAAATCAACCCCTTAAATTCATAAATATCTAAGTATTGGTAAGTAATATTCTCATCAAGGATATTATCTAATACTTCACTTAAACATTTTAATGCATCATTAAGGAGATTACTTTTATAATAACACCTAGCTAGCCAATAGTAAGTCCAAACTTCCTTAGATATATCTAGAGATATTTTGTAGTTTTCTATTGCTTGAGGATACTGATTTTTGGATTCGTAACATATTCCTAATAAAAAATAAGTTGATTTATCATTTGAATTTATTTGTAACACATCTTTAAGCATGATTATAGCATCTGAAAATTTATAAGAATACTCAAAAATAGATATGTTACCTTCCGCTGTATACTTTATATTTCCATGTAACCTTAAAAAACCTTCATAACACTTTAGAATATTATCAAATCTTTGCTTAAGTTCGTCATCGTATTCAATATCGTTTATATAAGTAATTGCATAGTTAAATACTTTTTTATAGTAAACGATTATATTTTCAATTTTATTTGCAAGCTCTACGTTATTTGATATATAACTTATTAATGTTTCTTCGCTGAAGCTTGACATATTTATGTCGCTCATATTTTCACCTCTCATCTCCATTTCTTGGAGTAACGATAAAACCTGAGTATATAGTTTCTAATTTCTTAACATAATATGAAGGTTGTATATAATTAAAATACTTATTTTCACTTGGTTTGTTATTGCTCATACCTGTTTTATTAGTTTGTATATTTAATTCTAGGGCTTTGAAGAATTTTAGCAGTTCTTCGTAATTAATATTATCTTTATCTTGTAATATCTTATCTATTTTTATATATATATCTTTATTTTCCAATAATTGTCCTCCTTTTTAAGTATGGTCTTTATTTAAATATATGAGTAAAGATTAAATTCAAGAATAAAATTATATGCCATGAACTTCCAAAATATATTTATTTAAAAAAGTTGACTTAATATACTTGAGATGTTATAGTTATACTTGTCCTCGAAAGAAGACGAAAAAAGTCGAAAAATAAGTTGACAAAAGATTTTAGAAATGATATAGTTATACTTGTCGCTAAGACAAGGACAAATAAATTGAACTTTGAAAATTAAACAGTAGGTCAATTAACACACCATTTATTTATAAAGTAATGCCAAGTTTATCATGAGAGTTTGATCCTGGCTCAGGATGAACGCTGGCGGCGTG
>NZ_JCANUR010000039.1:0-3178 GCF_059569055.1 Sporacetigenium mesophilum DSM 16796
TCTCCAACGAAGTACTCTCCTTGATCAAATAAATCTCCTACTATTGCCATACCTCTTTGGCATGCATTTACCACCTTTTGAGCTTCTTCTTCACTTGGATTTGATGCAACGAATTCATTTAACATTTCTACTACGCTTTCTTCGTCTAACTCCCCAACATATTGTGTTAATAAATTTAAATCCATAATTAAAATCCCCCTTTAATTTAGTTTTTTAGTTATATTTATGTAAGCTTATTTTGTAGTCTTAATTAACGTATACACACTTGTATATACCAGTTGTATTAAATCTTTAGATTATATAAATACATACGAGTATATTTTAAAGAATATTCAGAAAATTTAAAAATGAACTATCTAAAACCTTATTTTAGATAGTCCATTTTACTTAAGCTCTTTTATTTTCAGTGTTTACAGGTAATAAAAGTAGTATTCCAAGTAGTGGTCCTGCTGCCATTATCCACCATACTGATGAGAATACACCTGAAAAATCTACTGCAAATCCCATAACCATAGGCCCAATTATTGAAGCAAATTGGAATAAGAAGTTAGATGTACCATTTGCAGTTGCAGCCCATTGCTTTCCTGCAAAGTCAGTAACCATTACTGTTAATTGTGGATTAGCAACATATGATACAAATCCAAATAAGAAACCAACCATTGATAATGATGGTATAGTTTTCATATATCCAAATGCAATAGTCAAAGGTATTACTAATGCAAAAGCAATTATCAATATAAATTTACGCTTGCCTATTTTATCTGATATAACCCCTGATAATAAAGGTGCTATTACTCCGCCAAGACCATAAAAAATCATTACTAATCCTGCTTGTGCCACAGATATTCCAAGCTCACCTTTCATGTAAGCATTTGCCCAAGTTGCAGTTCCAAGTTCTACCCACATTAAGCAAAATCCTGCAAGAGATGTAAGCACTAAATCCTTATTCCCAAATATAATTTTAAATCCATCTATTATTTTTCCGGAGTTTTGTTCTTGTTTTTCTGCTTTAATTAACATATAGACCAAAACACCAACTACTACAGTTGCAATACCTACAAATTTAAATGCGCCTTGCCACTTAAAATTTTGTTCAAGGGCTGGAACTATATAGTTTGATAAAACAATACCTGCTGATGGCGCTGCAAGTAAAATTCCAAAAGCTGTGCCTCTTTCTTTAGGTGAAAACCATTCTGCAACTGCACGTGAACAACAACTAAATACCGCTCCTGCTCCAAGTCCAGTTATAACTCTAAGCATAAACCCTGTCTCAAATCCTGAGATATATCCCATTCCTAATGTAGCAAGGCCTTCAACAATAAGACTTATTGCTAATATTAAACGAACTCCAAACTTATCCGCTAATATACCTGATGGTACTTGAGTTATAACATAACCTATATAAAAAGCACTCATATATGCTCCGGCCTGGGTCATTGCTATACCTAAATCAGGCACAGCAACAGGAATCAGTGGAGGCCATGTAAATCTAGTAATAAATGTAAATACAAAACATGCAACTGTTAACATTAGTATGGTCCATCTATATGGGCTTTTTTCCTTTTCAATCATTGTTTCCATACTTTTCTCCCCTTAAAAAGCAAACTACTACATTAATAACATCATAACAAAGCCAAACATCATTTCTTCATATGGTTGCATTTTGGCAGCCATAACATCATCTAACTTTTCTTCTATTTCTGGATGATCTTCTTTGTATTCTTCCCAAGTTCTATAATATTGAGTTTCCATACATACCCCTCCTTAATACTTACACTGTGCAACATAGTCAAGTACTGCTTGTAGGTTTTCAACATTAACACTATCAAGTGTTATTATACTCTTATCAAATCCAAAGTAATATTTTCCACCTGGTGCTAAAATATCTATTAACTCTTTTGCCTTATCAACACATTGTTCCTTTGTGCCTGTTTTTAATAATGTAAGTGGATAGAAACCAGTAAGGATATGTTTAGAACCTAATTTTTCTTTTATAAGTTTTGGATCACCGTATTCGAACATCATTCTTGTGTTTTCTGGAAGTTCATATAAGTAATCTATAAATCTCATCCAATCATGTTCAACAAATAATGTTGCAGGTTGACCTGCTGCTGCCATATCATCAACTAATTTTTTGAAACTTGGCCAATAGAATTTCTCAAAGTTTTTATCGTTCATATAAGGTGCCATATGAAGTGGTATAAAAGTTGATCCATGTTTTGTTTTGTTGGCAGGTATTGCTTGCTTTAACATAAGTGGTGTAACTGCTTCACATGCTTGAACAACCTTGTCAGCATGTCTTCTCATGTCCCCAGTAACTCCCTTAAATCCTCTTATTAAGTCAGCTACAAGATCAAAAGGTGCTTCTGTTGCTCCTGTAAATAATGGATCTGCATAACCATATTTTTGAGATAAGCTTCCAAATACTTTTCTCATATTTGCAATTTCATCATGATATAATTTAAAGGATTTTGCCATCACCATAGATTTTGTAACTGGGTCTGAATCTAATTCAGTATAAAGTCTTGGTAGTACCTTTTCCATTATAACTTTATATGGATTCTCTATGAACTCATCATACTCTGATGCTTCTAACCCATGAACTTCTGGATGTTGCAAAAATCCACTTGAACTCATTACAAAGGTTCTTGCCCCTAATGTTTTATAATATGAAGGAAATCTTATAGAACTAAGAGGAAGATTATCAGAGTTGAAGTCTCTACACACTTTATCAAGTATTTCTTCAAGCTTTGAAGTGTCCCATTGTGCACTTGCTAAATCTTCACCTGCATATTGTATAGCAAACTCACTTGAAAATCTTGTTGCACCATTAGGTACTCTTTTTGGGATTTTTCCAGCAAATAAATCATCAAATAATTCATTTCTCTCTTTTTGCAGTGCCTTTACGTCTACCAATGACATATTAACTCACCCACCCTTGGCATATTTTTACACCTTCTGCAGCGTTAGTTGTAAACGCATCTGCTCCTACAAATTCACTTGCTTCTTTTGTTACTGGATTTCCACCTATAACTATTTTCACATCATCTCTAAGACCTGCTTTAGATAGTTCATCTATTGTATCTTTCATTGCATCTATTGCAAGTGTTAATACTCCACTCATTCCTATTATTTGAGGTTTTACTTCTTTTACTTTTTCTATAAATGCATCTGCAGT
>NZ_JCANUR010000040.1:0-2919 GCF_059569055.1 Sporacetigenium mesophilum DSM 16796
AGGATCAAACTCTCATGATAAACTTGGCATTACTTTATAAATAAATGGTGTGTTAATTGACCTACTGTTTAATTTTCAAAGTTCAATTTTGTTTTATCCTTTTCTTAAGGACAAGTAATAATATATCATGTGTTTTATATTAAGTCAACACTTATTTTAAAATTTATTATTTAAAGGCCTCTTTTTATAAAAAAGGCCTTTTTATAGAGTTATTTCAATTGTCCTCTGTGTTCAAACTGATAATCAGTATGCATATTGTGGTCATATAATAATTCACCAGTAACTGTTACTCTATGTGCATTTTTATTGTAGTTTATCTTTAGATTTCTAAATCTAGCATCATCTGCACTGTTTACTAGATAATTTCTCACTAAATCTTCAGCAGACTTAGAGTCTACATCTTCATATATTTCAAAGAAATCTGCCTCAGACATTTCTAAAGTTAAATCATAGTATCCTTCATCTGTTCTTTTTCTTTCATCTCTTATATTATTCATATTGTTTATACCTCCAATAATTTTTATTAACATTTATTAAAAGTATAACCATTTATATCGTTTAAAATGTGACTTATCTTAAAAACTTTAAGATGTATATATATCAAGGTTTATTGCAAAAATATTAATAAATAAATACATTTAAAGGTGGTGTTACTATGACTAAGTTTAATGATTTAAAAAATCTTTATGAAGATGGATATAGATGTATATATCATGATACTTCAGAAAATCAAAAACATACTATTTATTTAAAAAATTTTTATAATGAAAGAGATAAATCTATAGAATTAGAATTAGATGATGAAAATGAATTTAACCAATTTAAGGATTATATAAATAACTTAAGAATGTCATAAAACACTTTATATAATTATATATCTGTTATTACATCTATAATCATCTTGAGAAAGTAATGCAAAGTTCAATTTTATCAATTAATTTATTAGGTCTCAGAATAAATTATAATATCTTTGTAATTAAAAAAGGAGCATTTTGCTCCTTTTTACTTTGTTGTTACTACTTTTTTTATTAGTTCTAATAACTCTTTTCTATCTACTTCTTGTATATGCTTTTTTCTTTTATAACTCTGAAAATATATCACTTTTGATGATGTTCTTTTCATAATAATCACTTCCTATAACTTATAATTAATTTATTATTATAGTTCTATGGAATATATATTTTTTCCTTCTTTAAAGTCTATTTTTTGCAGAATACTTTTTTAAATTTACAATTTAGTTGCTATTTTCTACACATTAAATTTTAATTTAAAATTAAGTTATAAAATCCACTTGTTTTTTGATATAATTCCTATGTCTACACTTATTTAATTATTCTGCATGTCTTAGTAGTCTTTTAATAACATCATTTAATTTTAATTCCCCTAATTCTTCATGACAAATAGCTATTACCATTTTTATATCTTGATCTGATTGATCATACTTATAAGCCCTTACTCTAATAATTGATTCTTCAGGCATATATTCCTCTAAATCAATCGCTAGCTCATCTGCTATTTGCATATATTCATTTATTATATCACCCTCATCTTCACTGTCTAGATCATATCCATCTTCTTCTATTACCTCTTTTAATACATTAATATCCAAGCTTATATTAAATGCAACTATATCTTCTCTTTTTGAACTTTTGCTCATATCTACTAGTACTTTAAAATCACTATTTACTTCTATAGTTTCTCTTATTTCTTGGCTATCTACAATAGTATCTCCAAATACAACATACATGTCTATCATCTCCTGGCGTAATATTTAATATGTAAGATATTATAAATAATAATTATATAAAATAAAAGTACATAAATACATATTGTAACTATTTATTTTAATTTAAATGAATATATACTTTATACAAGACATAACAGCGATACCAAATACCCCTAAATAACCTGTTATCAGAGATGTTATTACATTTACTCCTATATAAAAATCTACATCTAGTAAGTTTAATATATAATTTAGTGCAAATATAGCTGTTCCTCCAAATAAGCCTCTCATTACTATTTTACCTACAAAGTTAAGTGGTCCAACTAATAAAAGCGCTATTATATATATAGATAATAAAACTCCACTATATAACATTATTAATTTAACTTGCATAACAGCATCCATAATATTATCCCTCCCTACATAATACTATGAATGTATAATTAAATTAATTATATAATTTCTACTTTGCAACAACTTTTATAAAATCTTCAGAGCAGTTATAAGATACTCCTTTTTGCTTGGCTTGCTTTAATAAATAAGAATATCTTGACTTACGAGCCTCTAATTCAAATATAGCTACATCTATTAATTCTGGATCAATAACATTTTGAAAAAATATTTCTGCACTCTTTATGTCTGAATAAGCCCTTTTTATTTCTACTACCATATCTTGTTTTTCTTTTATATTTCTTTTTAAAAACCTAGGCATATATGCTCCTCCTTATATTAATATAAGTTCTTACCCCTAGATTCTATCCTAATATATCACTATATATACATCAGTACTACTTTGTTCATATAAGAACATAAAAAAACCTTAACTAATATATTAGTTAAGGTTTACTGGTGGGATTAACAGGGCTCGAACCTGTGACCCCCTGCTTGTAAGGCAGGTGCTCTCCCAGCTGAGCTATAATCCCATATTGTTTTGTGGTGCGCCCAGAGGGACTCGAACCCCCAACCTTCTGATTCGTAGTCAGACACTCTATCCAGTTGAGCTATAAGCGCAAATAAAATTGGAGGCGGCACCCAGATTTGAACTGAGGATCAAGGAGTTGCAGTCCACTGCCTTACCACTTGGCTATGCCGCCTCATTTGGGGTGGATAATGAGATTCGAACTCACGGCCTCCAGAGCCACAATCTGGCGCTCTAACCAACTGAGCTATACCCACCATATTGGTCGAGGTGG
>NZ_JCANUR010000041.1:0-1485 GCF_059569055.1 Sporacetigenium mesophilum DSM 16796
ATGTGGAGCTTCAGCTATGGGGGATATAGGTAAACTTGGTAGAATAGGTGGAAAAACTATGACATTCTACTTACTTACTACAGCACTTGCTATAACTATAGCATTAATAGTTGGGAAAGTAGTAAATCCAGGGGTTGGACTTGATATGTCTAACTTAATAACTCAACAACCTACTATAGGAGAAAATAAATCTTTAGTAGATGTTATACTTGCAATGATACCATCAAATCCTGTTGCATCTTTAGCAAATGCAGATATGTTACAAATAATAATATTTGCATTAATTATGGGTTCAGCAATGAGTATAATTGGAGAAAAAGCTGAACCAGTTAAGAAAATATTTGAATCAGCTAATGAAATATGTATGAAAATGGTAGAAATGATAATGTTACTTGCTCCATATGGAGTATTTGCATTGGTTACTAATACATTTGCAACTGTTGGAATAGATGCAATGTTTGCACTTGGAAAGTATATGTTTGTAGTGTTATTTGCATTATTCCTTCAAGGTACAATAACTTATACAGGTTTATTAAAATTATTAACTGGACTAAAGGCTATGCCTTTTTACAAAAAATTTGGTAAAATTGCGGCAGTTACTTTTTCAACATCATCAAGTAATGCCTCATTACCTGTAACAATGGAAGAAATGGAAAAAATGGGTGTGCATAAAAGCATAAGCTCATTTACATTACCTCTTGGAGCTACTATAAATATGGATGGTACTGCTATAATGCAAGGAGCAGCTGCTATATTTATATCTCAAGTATATGGTATAGACTTAGGAATGCAAGAGATATTAACTATAATATTAACAGCAACATTAGCTTCTGTTGGTACTGCAGGTGTTCCTGGAGTTGGTATGATAACTTTATCTATGGTATTAACTTCTGTTGGTCTTCCAGTAGAAGGTATAGGACTTATCATGGGTATAGATAGAATATTAGATATGTGTAGAACTACTATAAATGTAATGGGTGACTGTGCATGTACATTAGTAGTAGCTAAAACTGAAAAAGAACTTGATTTAGATAAATACTACAGCGAGAAAGAAACTGTTGCTAGTGTAATAAATTAATTATTAAGGATGCATCTTGGATGCATCCTTTTTGATATTAAAGCTTATTTTATGAATCTTGCATGGAATAAGCTTTCTTTATTTTATGGTTTGAAATGGAAAACAAATCTTTAAACGACAAAAAATGAATAATTTGTAAGAAAAAAATCTTTTGTATAACTTAAAAAACTATTCTAAAAATTAATGAAACGTGATATACTTTATAAATATAAGATATGAATTCGATTTATTTCGGCATAATTCGATATTTAGAATGGGAGGGAAATTATGAAAAAGAAGATGGGTTTAACGACGAAGATAATGATAGGCCTTTTAATCGGTGTAGTATTTGGTCTTATAATAAAGGGAATGCCTGCAGGATACGTCAAGGACACTGTACTTTTAGGCGGAATATTGAAAATACTAGG
>NZ_JCANUR010000042.1:0-1417 GCF_059569055.1 Sporacetigenium mesophilum DSM 16796
CTTCTAGTGTTGCATCAAAGAAATACTTACAGATTGACAATGGAAAAAATTTAATAATGAAAAAAAGAACCTCCTTGTGGTTTAATGGTTTTGTCCAGAAACCAAACACAAGGAGGTTCTTTTTTATGACTATTACTATTAATAATAATAAATTAGTTTTTCATAAATTGCTAGAGGAAATTGGAGGTAGTTTTCTTAATAGTACAATAAAGAAATACGATGGAGATTATAGAAGTCAGCACTTTGACTCAAAATCGCATATAAATTCAATGTTGTACTTGAATATAAGAGGATGTAAGAGTCTGCGAGAAGCAGAAGCAGAAATATCATCCAACAGAAAATTAAAAAGTCTCATAAATGTTCCTAGTGTTTCTCAGTTTTCCCGTAAAAACGCTACGCGTGACTATCGAATCTTCGAAGATATATTTTATCATTTAGTTGAGAAGGCAAACAGGAGGTTTGGAGCCTCTAGGCTTTTGAAGGACATCCCACCCGTAAGGATAATTGACTCTACTGTAATTTTAGTGGCACTAAAACTTGCACCTCTTTTAAAAATAGACAATGAAAGATCTGGTATAAAGATTAGTACTTTGTTTAACGGTGAATATCCTGAGAAGGTAAATATTGTTTCTGGGAGGGTAAATGATAGAAAATGTATTGATGGCTTTTTTGAAGACAAAGATTCTATCTACGTTTTTGATAGAGGTTATTACGATTATCGTTGGTATGACAAACTTACTGAACAAGGTATTAAGTTTGTTACAAGAGGAATGAAAAATGCTATTGTAATGGAAGAAAGAATACTAGACTCTAATCCTTCTAAGGATATATATGATACAGAAATAACCCTAGGGTCTACTCCCGGAGGGAATCTAACGTTTAAAAACTACAGAGAAATTATGACATTTGATGAAAATGGGGAAACAGTAACATTTATAACAAACATTTTTGACCTATCTACTGAAGACATAATAAAAGTATATAAACATAGATGGGAAATAGAAATTTTCTTTAAATGGATAAAGCAGAATCTAAAAATAAAAAAATATATAGGATACAATGAAAACGCTATAAGAATTCAGATATTTTCTTCTTTAATTGCATATATGTTAATTTATTTATGCTGTAAAGTTATAATTGCTAAGTATTCTATGTTAACGCTAACGCGTATTGTTCGTTCAAACTTACTTGAATACTTTGATGAATATGTAATGGAATATTTTCGGACACGCTGATTTTGGTAAAATATAGAAAATTGATTTTGCATAGAGGGATAGGTCTAACTAAACATATAGTAAAATATTGGCCTTAAATGAAAATAAAGTAAAATAAGCAGCTAGTGGTAAAACTAATTACCAATAGCTGCTTATTTGGATTTGTCAAGTATTCAATTTCTACCTAAATGCAACACTAGAAG
>NZ_JCANUR010000043.1:0-1383 GCF_059569055.1 Sporacetigenium mesophilum DSM 16796
AACAAAGGAAGCATGTGAATTTGTAGGAGCAGATGCATTTACAACTAACGCTGCAGAAGGCGTAAAAATATGCCAAGGGTGGGTGAACTAATATGAAAGATGTAAAAGCATTACAAGAAGAAAGAACCCAGTTATTTAAAGATTTATTCGATGGAAAAATTCCCAAAAGAGTACCTATAAATATTAACTTTTCACTTGAATTTGCTATTCAGTACTCAGGAAAAGACTTAGCAAAGTCACAATGGGACACTTCAGAGTTAGAGGAAATATATGAAAAGGTATGTACTGATTTTGTTACAGATACAAACCCAGCAGGACTTCAACTTCGAAATCCTTTATTATATAAAACCTTGGGAGCTAGAAATTTTATAATGGGATCTAGTGGATTTATGCAACATCCAGAAATTCATGGATTAGAAGCAAGTGAATACGATGAATTTATAAATTCACCATATGACTGTATAATGGAAAAAATACTTCCAAGAGTTTATACAGAATTAGATACAAATCCAGGCCAAAGATCTATAGCATTTGCTAAAGCATTTAAAGCATATTACGATGAGTTATTTAGAGATTTAGGAGTAATAGGGAAATTAACTGAAAAATACGGATATTCTCCATTAGGGGGAATAGGACAAATGACTGAAGCACCTTTTGATTTTGTAGCTGACCAATTAAGAGGATTCAAAAACATTACTATGGATATAAGAAGAATGGCTAGTAAAGTTGAGGCTGCTTGTGAAGCAGTTACACCTATTATGATAAAACAAGGAACTCCACCAAATCCATCAAAATATGGCGCTACGTTTATACCGCTTCATATGGCACCATTCTTACGTGAAAAAGACTTTAGTAGATTCTACTGGCCTACATTTAAAAAGACAGTAGATGAATTAGCAGCTAGTGGTCAACCATCACTATTATTTGTTGAACATGACTGGATGAGATTCTTAGATTACTTATATGAACTTCCTGAAAATACAAGAATGATGTTTGAATATGGCGATCCTAAGACTGTAAAAGAAAAATTAGGTGACAAACATATACTTACTGGTTTCTATCCAACTGGATTGTTAAAAACTGGCACAAAGGAACAATGTTTAGATAAGGCAAAAGAAATTCTTGATATAATGGCGCCAGGTGGTAAATATTACTTTAGCTTTGATAAAGTAATAATAACTACAGACAGTGTTAATATAGATAATTTACAAGCAGTTCTTCAATATGTAGCAGAAAACGGTAAGTATTAAAAGGAGGGGTATTTATGGAAACTCAATACTATAGAACCTGGGAAGAATACAAAGAAGATCATCCAGAAATAGATGAAAAACTAGATGATGTTATGGCTGCTAAAATGCAACCATATGAAGAAATGATGTTTGG
>NZ_JCANUR010000044.1:0-1370 GCF_059569055.1 Sporacetigenium mesophilum DSM 16796
CCAAACATCATTTCTTCATATGGTTGCATTTTAGCAGCCATAACATCATCTAGTTTTTCATCTATTTCTGGATGATCTTCTTTGTATTCTTCCCATGTTCTATAGTATTGAGTTTCCATATATACCCCCCCTTTAATACTTACCGTTTTCTGATACATATTGAAGTACCGCTTGTAAATTATCAACATTAACACTATCTACAGTTATTAAAGCTTTATCAAATCCAAACATGTATTTTCCACCAGGTGCAAGAGTATCTAAAAGTTCTTTTGCTTTATCTATACATTGTTCCTTTGTACCTGTTTTTAATAATCCAATTGGATAGAAACCAGTAAGTATATGTTTAGAACCTAATTTTTCTTTTACAATTTTTGGATCTCCATATTGAAACATCATTCTTGTATTTTCAGGTAGTTCATATAAGTAATCAAGGAATCTCATCCAATCATGCTCAACAAATAACATTGATGGTTGACCATTTTCATATAGTCCATCTACTAACTTTTTAAATGTAGGCCAATAGAATCTACTAAAATCCTTTTCACGTAAATAAGGTGCCATATGAAGTGGTATAAATGAAGAACTATATATTGATGGATTTGGTGTTGTTCCTTGTTTTATCATAATAGGGGTAACTGCTTCAACTTTACCAGGCATTCTTCTTATATCCATAGTAATGTTTTTGAATCCTCTTAACTGATCAGCTACAAAATCAAAAGGCGCTTCAGTTAATACCTCTATTCCTCCATATGGAGAATATCCAAACTTTTCATTTAATCTTCCCATTATTCCTAAATCACTCATCAATTCATCGTAATATGCTTTAAATGCTTTAGCAAATACTATAGATCTTTGGCCTGGATTTGTATCTAACTCTGTGTAAATTCTTGGAAGTATTTTTTCAAGCATACAATTGTATGGGGAATTTATAAATTCATCATATTCACTTGCGTCAAGTCCGTGAATTTCTGGATGTTGCATAAATCCATTAGATCCCATTATGAAGTTTCTAGCTCCTAATATTTTATAATGTAGAGGATTTCTTAATGAAGGTCCTGCAGGATTTGTATCTGAAACAAAATCAGTACATACTTTTGTATATATTTCTTCTAGCTCTGAAGTATCCCATTGTGATTTTGCTAAGTCTTTTCCAGCATATTGTATAGCAAACTCCAGCGTGAACATAGCATTTATTGGTACTCTTTTTGGAGTCTTTCCTTCAAATAAATCCTTAAATAATTGAGTTCTTTCTGCTTGTAATACTTTTACATCTTCCATATTAGTTCACCCACCCTTGGCATATTTTTACGCCTTCTGCAGCGTTAGTTGTAAATGCATCTGCTCCTACAAATTCACATGCTTCCTTTGTT